>CALAJG010000233.1 GCA_937923375.1 uncultured Leucothrix sp. | reverse complement strand
GCAGAAGATTTACAGTTCCAAGCCTTAGTCATGCCGGCGCTTGTTATAGCGCTACTGAGCTTTGTAGAAGCATTTTCAATCGCCAAAGCAGTGGCTTCAAAGACGCGGCAGCGCATTTCAGCCGACCAAGAAATGGTGGGTAAGGGACTGGCGAATATCACCGCCGGATTTACTCAAGGCTACGCGGTTTCAGGTTCTTTCTCTCGCACTGCGGTTGCGTTTGATGCGGGCGCCAGAACTGGTTTTGCGGCTATCTTCTCCGGTATTTTAGTTGGTATCACCTTATTATTCTTAACGCCGCTGTTGTATCACCTACCTAGCGCCACACTGGCAGCCATCATTATCGTCGCCGTCTATGGCATGATTCAATTCGAACCGTTCCACAATGCCTGGAAGGTAAACCCTCATGACGCCATCGTCGCGTTAGTGGTCTTCCTTACTACGCTGGCTTTTGCTCCTCACCTTGAAAACGGCATCTTTATTGGAGTGATTTTATCGCTTATTTTCTACCTCTATCGCACCATGAAACCACACTTCGCCGAACTGTCTAAAGATAAGAACGGTGAGTTTCGCGATGCTGAAATCTTTGGTATGGAAACCAGCGATAGCTTTGCCTTGTATCGCTACGATGGCGATTTATATTTTGCCAACGCAGGGTATCTTGAGAAGCGACTGCTTAACTCTATTGCTGACAAACCAGGACTTAAGGCAGTTGTATTAGACCTTGAAGCGGTTGACCAAATTGATTCAACGGGTGAAGAAATGTTAGCGCACATGGCAGAGGGGCTAAAAGAAGCTGGCATCACATTCTGCATTAGCCGAGCTAAGTTTAAGGTGACCGATGCGCTGCAACGCTCTGGACTTTACGAAACCATTGGAGAGAACAACTTCTACGGTAAACGCATTCGGGCGATTTGGGATCTTAAGGAACGCTTAGGCGATGAAATTGACATCAGCCATCTCGAGTATTACAAACCGACTGAAGAACACTCGGCTGATCCACGAGACCCAACCACGACTTTGGCCGAAGTTGGGTCAAACGCTGAAGACAGTACTAAAATGGATAAATAGATTAGTGACGTACACGGATCATTCTGGCAAAACGTTTTCCTAAGTGCAGCTGACCAAGCGTGTCGTAATGCAACTGGTCGCTGCGCTTGCTTAAATCTGACGTGCGCACATAACTCATGTTTGGCAGGCTCGATACTACCTGCCTCTGAGCTCGTGAGACCTGCGCAGAAGCGGGAAATTGCTTAAGCGGTGGATTGACGCCCGCCACAATAAACTGGGTCGGACGGTTGTCTAGCTGACGACGCAGTGCTGTAACAAAATTACGCAGGTTCTGGACGTATTGGCGTGCTACCGCAGGGTATTTCGCATCAGCCTCCCCTTGCACCCACAGCACGGCCGTTATTTTGGCAGTCTTAGCGTTGTAGCTTGCATTAGCTGTCTGCATCAATTTTTTGAACAATGGCCCAGCGCTGGCATTTCTGGTTAGATTCGCTCGTCTGGCTGACCAGTTAGGTGACCAAGCCAACATCGATGTGCCGCCGACCGCGAACTTAATGATCTTTATTTTATGTTTGGGGTAGCGTCTGGATATTTCGTGAGCAAAACCAATTTCTGGCCCAAAATGAGCAAAATGATTCAGAGGCGTTTTATATCCATTATAGAAATAACTGACATTACTGGGGTTTCTGCGGTAAGCAGAGGGTAGCTTGGAACGCTCTCCCTGACCTGCCATATTTGATTGACCGGCCAAGAGAAAAATTAACTCTTGCTTCGCTGACACTGGGGCTACCCAAACTAGTAAACAAAGACATACTATTCTGAGTCGTAAACGATTTAGTCGCATTATTGTTATTCCAAATTTAAAGATTCGCGTATCTTATCAAAGCATGTAAATAATACTGATTAATATTATGCCATGATATGGTTTTAGCTCGTTGCAAAGACTACTTGAAACAATCGGCTGTTAAAGATCAGTGAGCGATTCAATAAGCGTTAATTTTAGTGCTTCACTGAACTCCTCTTCATAAATGTAGGCACGCATCATTTGCTGTAGAACTGGCTTATCGAGGCGACCCTCAGCCAGACTTACCGCATAGTTCTCAAACCCATGCCAAAAGCGTTCTATACAATAATCGTATCCGTTCAGCTCCATAAAATAAGCCCCTAAATACAAACTAGCGCGTTTATTTCCATCGTTGAAGGCATGGAATTTATTAACCGCAAATACCAAGTGCGTCAACTTGTCTTCAAACTCGGGGTAATAGAAATCATTTTGAATATGATCAAGCACACTTTCGATTAGGCCAATTTCACGCAAACCATCCAACCCACCGCTTCGGTCAATAATCAAATCATGCTGTTGAATAGCAGTGGCGACATCAAAATAATAAATTGGCAGCTCCATCTGCCTAACGATCCTTTAACCGCTGGAAAACAGCCAGGGTTTCTTCATCCTCCAGACGCTCAGAGAGACTTTTACTGGTTTTACCTAAGAATTTTTTGAAGTCAGCGGTCGGTACCGATTGAATATACCCTTCGATTTTTTCATGCAAGGCATCGCGAAAGCACAGATCCCTACTCGCCATTTTTACCCGAGCAGTTTCAACATACGTTTGTATAAATGGATTGCTCTCCGACTCCTTAAACACGACTTCAGTTTCGGCTTCCGTCAGTTTACGGCCAAGCTCTGCTTTACGCTTGTGCAGTTGATCGGCGATGCCGTTCTCAAAGCTTGAAATCAGCTCCAATACTTCGCTGTACATTGTGTCACGGGTACGACTTCGGTCGGTAATATTAAGGATTCGCCGATATTCTCCGGCATCTTCTTTAAAGATGGCCTGGTAAATTTTATTGGTGAAATAGCGGTATTTGCCACCGCCCATATCGACGCAGTCTCTCAACGCATCGGTAAACAACTTACGATAGCTATACTCTAAGTAGGATGAAGGTAGATACTCTTGATCCCGCTGATTGATGAAACGGGTATGCCCCCCACTCTTTTTTGCGATAACATCGAGAACAATATCAAGGGTACGGGAACGGATCTCACGGGCGCGCTCACTCTCAGTCAGCACCATTGCCAAGTTGAGAATTGCGCGGAAATTAAAGACGCCAATACTTGGCATTTTGTCTCCGACACCCGTGTCGGAGACATACTGTAACTTGAAGATTTTTAAGGACTTTCCTTTTAAAACACGATAGCCGTTGTTCCCCAATTCATCCTTATGATTGCGGATATATCGTTCTATTGTTCTGGCATCGATACCTAGTAAATGAGCGACCTCAGCTTTGGTATAAACTTGCTCATCTTCAAACTCAGTTCCTTTAAAAGCAAAATGTTCACTGATCTTTTCCAGGGCATAGGGGTTATTCAAAATATTCTGCCGATGGATACTGGAAGTGGTTAAATCCTTACTCATAACTTCCCCTCGAATACAATACTAGCCATCCATGCTGTTTAAGCTACCGTTCATCCGGAGCATACCATAACGCCTTTTGTTTTATAAATAAAGTAAAATATGAAACAAAAAGAGAACAAATTTAATTGCTGAGAAAATAAACGAAAAAAGCCAGTGACATCTGAAATATCACCGGCTTTTGAAGTATTAGATCCAGCCCTACAGACCTAAACTATAACCTCTTCGATTAGAACAAGCCTTCGATTTGGCCTGCATCGTTTAGATGAATATGATCAGCAGACGGTACCCGTGGTAAACCAGGCATGGTCATTATATCACCACAAACAACAACGATAAACTCAGCACCCGCCGACAGGCGAACTTCACGAACCGGAACCGCATGCCCTGTTGGAGCACCCATCAGATTTGGATCAGTAGAGAAGCTATACTGGGTTTTAGCCATACAAACCGGGAAATGGCCGTAATCTTTTTGCAGACGCTCAAACTGGTCACGCACCTTCTTATCAGCAATCAGCTCATCAGCGCCGTACAATGTCTTAGCAATGTGCTCAGCTTTATCCCAAAGCGGCATATCATCTTCATACAAGTACTTGAAGTTACCCTCGTCGGCGTCGGCCAAGGCGGCAATATGATGCGCCAGATCTTCAGTACCTGCACCACCATCACTCCAGTGAGTACACTTAAACGCTTTAACGCCTTTCGCCTCACAGAAGTCTCTGATTGCCTGATGCTCTGCATCGGTATCAGTAACAAATGAGTTGATGGCAACCGTAACCGGAACGCCAAAGTTAGCTAGGTTATCAATGTGACGACCAAGGTTTGCACAGCCTTCTACAACTGCCCCAGTATTCTCAGGTCCAAGATCTGTCTTAGGTACGCCACCGTGCATCTTAAGTGCCCGAACTGTAGCAACCAGTACAATTGCAGACGGTGCTAAGCCACTCTTACGACATTTTATATCAAGGAACTTCTCAGCACCCAGATCAGCACCAAAACCGGCCTCAGTAACAACATAATCAGCAATTTTCAATGCCGTCTTAGTCGCTATCACGGAGTTACAGCCGTGTGCAATATTGGCAAATGGTCCACCGTGGATAAACGCTGGATTATTTTCTAAAGTTTGCACCAGGTTAGGCATGAAGGCATCTTTAAGCAATACCGTCATTGCGCCTTGCCCATTCATTTCACTCGCTAATACCGGCTTCATGTCACGTGTGTAACCG
>CALAJG010000232.1 GCA_937923375.1 uncultured Leucothrix sp. | reverse complement strand
AGAGGGCGGGAAGAAGCTGAAAGAATCAGAGCCGCTGCCGATCGTGACTCGGTTATAATCGAAGCTGATGCCTACAGTGCTTCGGAGAAAATTCGGGGTCAAGGTGATGCTCAAGCAACTGATATTTATGCAGAAGCCTATAAGAAAGATGCTGAGTTCTACTCATTTCACCGAAGCCTTGAGGCCTATAGAAAGTCGATGGGCAAAAGCAGCGATGTGATGGTAATGGATCCTGATTCAGAGTTTTTCCGCTACTTCAAGCAAAAGTCACAGTAGTTCATCAAGCCAGACAAGGGCAGTTAAAAGTGAATGTAAATTGGAACGATCTTTTAACTGCGCTTGCTTTGGTACTCATCATAGAAGGTATTTTGCCTTTTCTAGCCCCTGCTAAACTAAAAGAAGTGTATCAATCCGTGCAAGAAATGCCGGAGAAGTCTTTACGCATGCTAGGTCTCGGCAGTATGGTAGTGGGTTTGATATTGCTTTTTTTGATTTAATGCCACTCAAGAGTCATCTGACATGAAATATTGGTTACTTCCTGATGGAATTAACGAATCACTCCCTGATGAAGCAGAATCGCTGGAAGCGATGCGCAGAGAACTGCTTGATCTGTACCGAGGCTGGGGATACCGCTTTGTTATGCCTCCTTTGGTCGAATACCTTGAATCCTTAAGTATTGCGATGGGCTCGCAGCTAGATTTGCAAACTTTCAAGATAACTGACCAAACCAATGGTCGAATGATGGGCGTTCGGGCGGATATCACCCCACAGGTTGCACGTATTGATTCGCACCGCATGTCATTACTCCCGGATCAGCCTAATCGCCTTTGTTACATTGGGTCGGTGTTGAGAACACACAGCGCGGTTGCCGGGGGGTCACGTTCGCCGATTCAGGTTGGGGCGGAGTTGTTTGGTCATGCCGGAATCGAAAGTGACTATGAAGTCATCGCTTTGATGGTTGAAACATTGCAGCTTGCTGGTGCGAAAAAGATTGTCTTGGATTTGGGGCATGTTGGAATTTTGCGAATGCTGCTATCGCAAGTTGGCTTATCTGCAAAACAAGAAGCCATATATCTGGATCAACTTGAACGGAAGTCACTGCCAGAAATCAAGAAGTGGTTGGATGATTCCCCTTTTGATGATGCTACTCGCGATATGTTGGTTTGTTTACCTGAGTTGCACGGCCAGATTAGTTTGTTGGATGACGCGGCAAAGAAGCTTAGTGCTGGGGGCTCAAAGGTTTTACAGGCACTTGAATACCTGAAGCAGCTTACTAAAAAGTTAAACCAGGCTTATCCAGGACTGGTTATTAACCTTGATCTTGCCGAAATGCGCGGCTATGCCTACCACACTGGAATCGTCTATGCCGCCTATATCCCAGAAAATGGGCGTGAAATAGCCCGAGGGGGGCGATATGACGGAATTGGTGAAAACTTCGGTAATTCCCGTCCTGCCACCGGCTTTAGTTGCAATTTAAGAACCTTATTAGAGCTCGGTGCTCTGACGAATCAACCAGCCCCGCCCAACGATAGGGGGATATTGGCACCGGTAAGTGATGATGCGGATCTAGTGGCTCTCATAGGAAAATTAAGAGCAGAAGGTGAGATTGTTATTCGCCAATTGGTGGAATTAGATAGGATGTCTGCAAATACGCAAGGTTGTGATCGTATAATAGACAACAAATCGGGAAAATGGCAGGTCGTAGCTGCGACTTAGTATTAACAGAAACGTTAGTTTGGCTTAGAGAGAGTTGAGATGGGTAAGTTTGTCGTAGTGCTGGGAACCCAATGGGGCGATGAAGGTAAAGGTAAGATAGTTGACCTATTAACGGAAAATGCCAGTGGGGTAGTGCGCTTTCAGGGTGGACATAACGCGGGCCATACCTTAGTAATTAAAGGTGAAAAGACTGTTTTACATCTGATTCCGTCCGGAATACTGCGTGAAAATGTCGAGTGTATGATCGGAAATGGGGTGGTTTTGTCGCCCGAAGCGTTGCTCAAGGAAATTGATATGCTGGAATCTGAGGGGGTTCCGGTAATGGAACGTCTCAAGCTCTCGGTGGCCTGCCAGCTGATACTACCTTATCACACGTCGCTAGATGCAGCTCGGGAAGCCGCGCGTGGCAAAAAAGCTATTGGAACGACTGGACGTGGCATCGGCCCGGCTTATGAGGACAAAGCAGCAAGGCGCGGCATACGCTTAGGTGATTTGTTGGATGAGGCTAAATTTGCTGAAAAACTTAAAACAGTCATGGATTATCACAATTTTGCGTTGGAGCATTTATACAAAGCAGACAAAGTGGATTATGAAACCGTGCTAGCAAATACGCTGGCTTATGTGGAACGTCTCAAGCCTATGATGGCAGATATACCAACACGGTTGCATGAGCTGCGTCGAAACGGTGACAATGTCATGTTTGAGGGCGCACAAGGCTCGTTGTTAGATATTGATCATGGTACTTATCCCTATGTGACTTCATCGAATACCACGGCTGGGGGTGCTTCGACTGGCAGTGGCGTTGGCCCAAGAGATCTCGATTATATCTTAGGCATTACTAAGGCCTACACGACGCGAGTGGGTGCTGGTCCATTCCCTACAGAATTATTTGATGATGTTGGTGCGGGTATCGCTGCTAAAGGTCAGGAATTTGGAGCGACAACAGGCCGGGCGCGCCGCTGTGGTTGGCTAGATGTAGTGGCGCTTTCGAGTGCAATGCGAATTAATAGTATCAGTGGATTGTGTGTCACTAAGCTTGATGTACTCGACGAGCTTGAATCGCTAAAGATCTGCACTGCCTATGAGCTTGATGGCGAGATTGTTAAAGTGCCTCCCGCCGGCGCGGCTGCGTTTGCCCGTTGTAAGCCGATATACGAAACGATGCCTGGCTGGCAAAGCAATACTTATGGCGCAACTTCTTATGATGACTTGCCAGAAAATGCTCAGCGCTATTTATCCCGCATAGCTGAGTTACTCGAGACACCGGTGGATATCATTTCAACGGGGCCCGATCGTGACCATACAATGATTCTGCGCAATCCATACGATATTTGATCGATGCGTTTGGATAAGTTACTGAGCAATGCGTCAAACTTAACGCGTTCTCAGGCAACCAAAGCAATTAGGCAAGGGGATGTTTTGGTTGATGGGGTTGTGGCAGCCAAAGGCGCCATGAAAGTCACTGAATCCAACAAAGTTACTTACATCGGAGTACTGATCAACGAACCCAAGCCTCGATATTACATGCTACATAAGCCTGAGGGTTGCGTTAGCGCTAATAAAGACAAACACTCATTAACAGTATTTGATTACCTGTTGGTGCCCAGGCGAGATCAGTTACACGTGGTAGGGCGTTTAGATAAAGATACCACAGGGCTAATTCTCGCAACCGATGATGGTCAATGGTCACATCGGATGACGTCACCAAAACATAAGCAGACAAAGCGTTATCGAGTGACCCTCAAAGACCCCATTACTGATGCTGCCAAAAAAAAGCTTGAAGAAGGCCTCTTGCTAGATGGAGAAAAAAAACCGACTAAGCCCTCGTTAGTGAAGGTTCTGGAGCCAAATGTTATTGTTTTGAGTATTCACGAGGGACGTTACCATCAAGTCAAACGAATGATGTTGGCTGTGGACAATGAGGTGACGGCTCTACACCGTGAAGCAATTGGAAATATTGGTTTAGATGCTGGTTTAGCTGAAGGCGAATGGCGTGAATTAACGGCTCAGGAGATAGACTTGTCAAAGCCCTGAATATGCGGTAATCTGCCGCTCCTTGATGAACGGCATGTTCTGATTCATCGGTGCAACATATCTACGGAGAAGTGTCCGAGTGGCTTAAGGAGCACGCTTGGAAAGCGTGTATAGGTTAATAGCCTATCGAGGGTTCGAATCCCTCTTTCTCCGCCAATTCAATGATAGGTTGTGGACTAACAAGTCTACGATTTGTTGGCTGTTTGTCTTTCTGAGGCAAGTCATCGGTAAATTACCTTCTGTGAAGGTGCTCTAAATGTGTCATTAGAGTCCATTAATCCCCTAATATTAACGATCTATCAGGTGAAGTGAACAATTTTTTTGTTACACTCACCTATTAGGTATTGGAATCAATGATTCGGGAATACACAAATGACAGATGATAAACCGCGTAAAACACTCTCACTTAAGCGTAAAGTGAAGCCTGAGGCGGCAAATTCAGCTGAAACTAAAAGTGCGCCTGCTAAATCAAAACAAACTGAGCCGGTTAGTGATGACGTTAAAGAGTTTACACGGGGACGCAAACGAGTCATTAAAATGCAATCGGCTGCTCAGAAGAAAGCTCAAAAAGACAGTCTGCTTTCACCTTCTGAAAGACAATCAAGACAGCTAAAACGTCTCCTGGCCGAAACGTTCTCGGTGTGGCGTCGACGTAGGCCCCTGGCCATTGGTATCGACGAGCAGATTGTAGAGTTTCTTGCATCTCAAAATCTGGATATTAGTAAACGTGCAATTAAAAAACTATTGCACCGTCACACAAATAATAAAAACTATTTACAGAATGTAATTCGTGGTGGCCCACGATTTAAACTTGATGGGACTGAAGTTGGTGAGGTGCAAAGAGAAGAAAAAGAGCATGCTCAGAGAACATTAGATGCCAGTGATGGATGATTGTTCTATCGACTTGCACGCACGCCACATAGTTGAGATTAACAATGGACGTCCCTGCACGATGCTTTTCTGTCTAATATTAAGTCCTAATAACCATCCTCAATTCCTATTATAGGTGATATTATCGCTTTTCTTGTTATAGGAGGGCACCAATAGAATGCTGATACATTGGAGCCATCCTTAAGCGATTATCAGCAGATATAGGACATAAATGAACAAGCCCTTGAGAATTGCGGTCATCGGTGCCGGTTTAATTGGTAAGGTACATGTCGCCCAAGTTGAGGCTAATCCAGATTGTTTGTTGAGTGCTATTGCTGATCCAACCGAGGCTGGAAAATCCCTTGCAGAAGCACGTAAAACCCTTTGGTTTGCAACATTAGATGAGTTGCTGGCAGCTGGGCAAGTCGATGGTGTTATTCTCGCTACCCCTAATAACCTTCACTCAGAGCAGACCCAACAATGCATTGCAGCAGGTGTGCCAACACTAATAGAAAAGCCCGTTGCACATACTTTAGATGAAGGTCAACGTCTGTTAGCTATCGCTAAAGCATCCAAAGTTCCCTTGATGGTGGGTCACCACCGAGCCCATAGCCCGATAATGACAAAAGCCCATCAAGCGATTAACTCTGGCGCATTGGGTGATTTGGTGGCTGTCACTGGCAGCGCAATGTTTTACAAGCCTGCCGATTACTTTGAGGCAGGGCCGTGGCGGACCCAACCAGGCGGTGGCCCAATCCTCATTAATATGGTGCATGAGATTGGTAATCTGCGCTACCTCTGTGGTGAGATAACCGCTGTGCAAGCCATCGCTTCAAATAAACGGCGGGGCTACCCCGTTGAAGACACAGTAGGTATTTTGCTGCGTTTTGAAAATGGAGTTATTGGTACGTTTATTCTTTCGGATACTGCAGCATCCGCTCGCAGCTGGGAACAAACGGCTCAGGAAAACAAAATGTATTCCACCTATGCAGATGAAGATTGCTATCACATCGCAGGAACCATGGGGTCTTTGTCAGTTCCCACAATGCGCCTCAAGCAATTTAGCAATGAGGCGGTTCGCTCTTGGTATGAGCCAATGCAAAACGAAACCATAGATTTAGAGCGTGAAGACCCATTAACCGTTCAGCTTCAGCATTTTTGTCAAGTGATTCGGGGGGAAGTAAGCCCCCTAGTCAGCGTGCGTGATGGCTTGCAAAATTTGCGCGTTACTGAGGCAATTCTTCTGGCGGCGAAGTCTGAAAAACTCGTTCGAATTGATTATTAAGCTTAGCGCGATGTAATTTATTTAACGTTTGAAGACGATAACAGTGATCGATATTTTACAGCAAATAATTCCTTATTTTTCAGTTGGATGGATTTCTGGTGTTATTCGGTTACATCCTTTGTCTTGTGCAGTTTTATTTCATCACACCGGCTCATAAAAATAAATCTGATCGAATAACAAACCATCGCCAAGCCCATTCTGATTCAATCACAAAGTTTCAAGACTAACCGTATATCTAATAACACGGTCATATTCTTGTATCACACGATGCGTTTCTGTCTAATTGTTGCCAAGGCTAACAAACAGCTAGTAATTAACAACAAATAAGCGTTTAGCCGTAACCTTCGTCAGTACGCTGTCGAACATTATGAAACTTGGGGGCTAAAATGGCACGTTTCATCGCTACATCAATCGATCTACCGACCGTAGAAAATTCTGCTATTACTATGATTAGAAGCGGATCTAAGTTGTATTCCATCTGTGAATTCCAAGGAATGCACAAGGCTTATTTCTACTGGCAAATAGAGTTCAACAATACTTTTCCTATCAAGGTAAGAGGATTAAATCGTCCGCAAATCGATATCAGTCCTTGGGATGGTACTAATTATCGAGTACGCCTGACTGTGACGCATAAAGGCCAAAGCCGATATCTAGAAGCGGACAATACAGTCATTGAATCAATAGAGAAGCAGGTGTCGTTGGAAGATGTCGGCGGCTCTGCAAATCTGGATACTTTTAGTTTTGATTCTTCAAAAAGAGATGAGCTGATTTCCTCAGTTGCTGCAAGGTTTAAGCTAGATCAAAATCAGGATCATGCGCACAACGCCATCATTACTTTCCTGCTGGATTCTAAGGAAACGACTCAGGACGATCATTTGCCTGCCTATGAAGCGATTAAGCGTGGCCTGAATCATCCTTTGTACCACGTGAGAAAGTCTAGTGGTTTGCGCAAGGTCGAGAATAGTGACTTCTTCATTCGTGATTTTCTGATGCTGCATACACAAGGAGGGGAGAGCGCCCGAGACCCAATCACGTTAAAAGGAATTAGCATTCGTGATGGAGCAATTAACTCTAAGTTCCAGGAAGAATTTGATCTGTTAGTCGATGAGATTAATGATCAGAACTTCGATGCAGGTTTGCGAACTGATGTGAGTTATTTTGATCAGTTGGCTCATCGGGATGGCTTACAATTGATACCACGCGCTGCTTCGCTAAACCAATTTATGGGTGCAACGATGAGTCATGTGTCGGTGCGTGGTAACACTATTGAGTCCAATGGTGCGTTACAGGGTATCTTCGCCAGCGACGGGGCGTTTCGAAACCTTCACATCACTCATAATAGAATTCGTACTGCAGGTGCTCATACTATTTCAATCGCCGGAATGCTGAGTGGAAAAATTGATGGCAATATTATTACCAGCTCAAATGGTGGTCCTACACCAAAAGCGACACTGTATCCTTTGAGAATTGGTGGTGGAGCTAATATAAAGATTCTTAGCTTTGCAAATAATGCGGGAGTAAGCCCGGGAGATGATAATTACTACGAATATGAGGCAATAGAAGGCGATCAGGAAATTGAAGATTTACGCCGTGTTAAGCCTCTGGTAAACCGGGGTACTGCAACGTACTGGCACGATGTGGATTTACCAAGACTTCAACAGCTTTATCCGGCAACCTATGCTCATGTTAAGCGACTATCCCAATGGCCCCATGAAATTCCACGGGCTTGGGATCGAATGATGCAGCAGGTCGGAGTAAAAGCATGATAAAGATTTACCCTTCTTGCGGCATTTTTGGTTTAATAGCGCTTTTGTTATTGAGCGCCCCCGCAATGACATCTGCAAGTCCATTGTATGACCTTGGAAATAACTGGTACAAAATGAGTGCTTCTGTATCATTTCGAAGCGATAATACCTATCGTGATAGGGTGAGTTTGTATGCCAATCCGCAAACGGTTTCAGGGCAAACAGTCCGTGGGGTGTTTAAACCCATCCCTGACTATTTGAAAGCAGCTGTTTTTTCCATGCAGACGGTAAATCCATTTCGAGCGGTATTTAGCGAGGTGCAGGCTGCTTATCAACGAGGCCAATTGAATAATTGCCCGTTTGTTGGGATTGAGCTTCCTTTGAATCAGGAGAATCAATCTCGCGAGTGGTTGATCTCCGCTCCAGTAAAAATCTGTTTAAGTGGCAGTTATCAGCGTTCCCGAGAGCCCGGATCGCATGTCTGGCTGTTGCAGCGCAATGCGCAAGGGCGTTATCAGGTTATGCTAGAGTCCGCTGGCTTGGTTCAGGTGATTGATGATCCGACAGCTGAATACAAGCAATTGAGGACTCGCGTATATAACTTTCATCTGAATCCAGCGAATCAACAGGCTTGTGGATATGGTTCTGTTAGCTGGTCCTACCGTGGTGGTCGTTATTGGCCAGTACAGATGTTCCCAAAAATAAATGGCTGTGAACGTACAATGGCTCATTTTAACGAGATGCAACGAATTCAGCAGGTTGAGAAGAGTTTATTGCTAGGTTTAAAACAGATTACTGGCCAATCGGTTAAGCGTTCTGAGAACGGAAGTTTAGTCTATTGAAACTAGTTGGTCATAAGGCATCTAAAACCCGGGGTTGAGCCCAGGTCTTAGATGCTATGGTTTACAACAGTAGGAAGAAAAAGTGCCGCATAATATCTAATGAATGATCAATGCTTTGTAGCATCGTCAAGTAATCAGTATTTGCCTTAATTGCTTCTTCCATCGCTTTGAGCGCTTCAGTCATTCTTTTTCCTTCAACTTCAAACGCCGCCTGTAGTTCGGATAGGTTTGCGGTTTCCATTCTCAACATATCTAATGTAAGTTGACGCAGCGCCTCTCCACGCTCCTTTAGCTCGTCAGGTCCCATGCCAATTGTAGGTTCTGACATGATTTTGAGGTAAGCGTCTTCTAATACCTGAAATGCCTTTTCTTTAAATTGTGCCATCTGTTTCTCTCCCATTGTTCTTTATTTCGGTGGTATAACGCCTATGTTTGTATAAACCGGTTGCGGGTATAGACGAGAATCTCGAAGGGTATAAGCCGAGTCCACTGCACGGTTAATATCACCTAAAATAGCCTCTACGGTGCCTACACCACTTTTTCCCTGCAGAATATCGCTCCAGTCTTTCCTAAAGGCCTTATTGGCTTTTTTTATGTCATCGAACAGCTTCAATGTTTTGTTACGCCCTAACCATTTGAGGCGGTCTTGCGTCCAGGTCACCGGCTCAAAGTGAGGAGTAGAAACATTCACATAAGAGTCCAAAACCTTGTTGGTATAGTGATCTTCCACTTCAAATTTTGCACGGCGCTCGTAGCTGGCTGAGATCTCTTTAAGCTGCTGCTCCTGTAAGGCAATCTGGCGGTTAATAATGTCACGATCTCTGATTAACGCTTGTCTGACTTTGCCTGCATAACGACTGCTAATTACCATCTTGCTCAAACTGTCGATATGGCCAACCTCATAGATATTAAGTGCCCGGTTCTGGCTGTAGTTTCCGCGTCGTTCAGACTTCCTCTGATTAACCCGACTGATAGATAGGCTAATGTCACCCAAGGAGCCACTTAGGTCAGTTTCAGTCGGATCGCCCATCATTTTTTGCAGCGTCTGGAAGTACCTTAGTAGCAGCTTGTTTTGTTCACGAAGCTGGTCTGTTTTTGCAATCCATTCTTCTAAGGCGTCATTGTTTTCTCTCAGTTTTTTTTCATTTTCCTCCCTGCTTTTAGTCGAGCGGCTAGACACAAGGTTTTTTGAGTCCATGCTGATCACATGTGCCTTTGTTGTTTCCAACAAACTGTCTATATGCTCGTTATAGACAGTTGCACTTGCAGAGATTTTTTCGGTTTGCCTCGATGTATTCGTCGAACAGCCAGTGGCTAGAAACGAGCATAGAATGGCAAATGAACAGTTAAGGTGATAGTTCACGGTTTGCTCCTGGTTATTCTGAGATTGATAAAAGTTGGGGTATAGATTTTGTTTATCTCAGGTATTCAACCTTATTGATAAATGATTAAAATTTATACTTAAATAATGGTAATGAGTGTGTGGGTTACCCACAAACTAACGAAGAGTGCTGCTATTACTAGCGCGGTTGGTTGTACAAATCGTAGCGAAGCTACATTACGATTTATTAATCGCAGCGGTGTGGTTATCAATCAGCCCAGTAGTCCTAATGAAAGGAGATGAGTGATTGCCACGTTGGTTGAGGGTTGCCTTAAATTACTCAAGCGTGAAACGCTCTGAGTATGCTAGTTTCGGTTGATAATATTATTAACGTAAGCATTAGCTTGCTTAATGAATGATGCATGTTATTTTAATTTGTATAAAAAATAAACTTAATTTTTATATTTTGTTTATTCCATCCTAATATCAGCCGGTCGGCAGGTGATCTTTTATAATTTGATAAATCTCAGGTCGATGTTGCCGCATTTCTTCTGGCGTCAAGCCTTCCAAAGAATGCGGGTACTTTAACCAATCCGTGGTTTCATGAATAACATAGTCTGGGGCAAGCTCGGTCTGACGACGACTCGGCTTGTAGTAGGGCACTGCAATACGAATTTGTTCAGGC
>CALAJG010000231.1 GCA_937923375.1 uncultured Leucothrix sp. | reverse complement strand
CAAGGGGATAACCGCTAGGCTGTCGCTACTAAAGGCAGCACTACCGGATTTCTTATCGCCCTGCTTAAGGGTAACCATTCCCCCTTTAATTTCTGATCCAGCAACCCTTATCATCCCTAAGGCACCTGCTGGTATTGTGTCATCCACATCAATGGTGAAGATAACTCGTTGACCGGGATTGAGTGACTTAATCGCTAAAGACATTCCTGAGTCACCGTCTTTAACACTGGTACCGGATGCAAGTTTCAATTGCCCCTCGGTCACTTCGAAGGGTTGAAAAACTTCTACGCCAGCACCCGCACCTGTCACGTCAAATATCAACTTCCCCTGACTCTGTGAAAGATCCAGATCAACCGTTAGGTTTTTCAATGCACACTTGCCTTGGTTACTGATAGTGAAGCGGTCTTTAGGTGCTCCCTCAGAAAACCGGACTACAACATTGGCTTGTGCGGCCGAAATTAAGAGTAATGCTAAGCTGCTAGAAATTGTGAGCGTTTTAAGTATCATAATAATTATTACCTTTTGCCTCAGGGATATGCCTAACCTATGTTAAGCGCTACGGGATAAGCAGGCTAATGCACTGAAAAGCGTAAGGTATTTCGCTTACATCAAGCTAATCGCCCAGCCCAACACTTTAAATATCAACCAGATGGAAAGTAGAAACACAAAGAATAATACGACCAAAAAGCCAATGACTGATGAGGCACTGCGCTCGGCCGTTTCTTTGGGATCTTCGAGATAATTCCGCATCAGCTTCACATTGCGCCGGTTTGATTTGAAAATAAAATCAAAAATATCCCCAAAAAATGGAATGACGCCAACCACTCCTTCGATGACCATATTCACCACCATTTGACCAATCACAAAGATGGGCAGTCCCATGAGAAGCGCTTTAATGATGATGTAACCTGAAAGCATGCCGGCAAAGGCATCGCCGATGCCAGGAATTAAACCGATAATGCCATCCAGACCGATCGTGCGATTAGTGCCGGGGATTTTAATGGAGCTATCGAGCAGCCATGCGAGCTTATCCAGGCTTTTCAGTTTGCGTTGGTTTTCATCGTGTTTTGTAGCATTGGTATTTTTGAGCATGGGTTTCTCAGAGAGGTGCGTTATGTTTACGATTAATCGATTTCCCGCTGCAGATAATCCTGAAATTGCTCTTGCACAGGATCAGCTCCCGGGGCTTTCTCAGGGTAATCAAAATAAGGACTACTAACCAGATAATTTGCTGTGCTTGGGTTGCAGGCAATCGGGATGTCATAAACCGTTGCCAAGCGCACTAATGCTTTAATGTCTGAGTCATGTGGCTGAGGAGTCATCGGATCCTGAAAGAAAAATAAGGCATCCAGCAGCCCCTCAGCAATCATCGCGCCTATTTGTTGATCACCGCCCAAAGGACCGCTTTTAAGTCGTGTGATATCAAGCCCCGGAACATACTCCAGAAGCAACTTACCCGTTGTTCCTGTTGCAACGATTTGCCGATCCTGAAATTGAGTTTTGTTTGTGACCACCCATTCACAGAGCTCAGTTTTCATGCGATCGTGTGCCACCATCGCCACTGATTTTTTCTTTTTTATCTGATGAGAATTCATGGATCGAGTTTACACTAATTCAGGATTAAATTGCTTTTCACAGCAAGCTAATCCTTTGTGCAGGTCTTGTTTACTCTTCTGCTCTTTCGGTTATCAATACTCATCAAACCCAAGTTGGGCTAGAATAAGCGCACGACACTTTGAAAAACAGTCAATCATGACGGCTCTCCAATTCGTTAAAAATGCAGCGCTAGCGCCAATTTGGTTCGCACAATTATTTAGTACGGCTAAATCATTTAGTGCGAACCCAATCATTGGTAATCGCACCCTAAATCGTTTTGGCTTACATGTAGCACGGATAGTAATTTCTCATGGTGTGATGGGCTTCAAAATGCGGCTGTTGTCCTTTGGCATTTCCCGTGAAGATAGTGCTTTTTTCCGAAAAAACGGTTACTTACTTAAAACCAAATTTCTTGAAGATGAATTATTCCAAAAGCTAAGGTCCGAAGCGCAAAACTACACAGGAGAAACCCGGGAAGGACGACAAGGAAATACGTTAACTCAACGTGCAGTGATGTCTCCTGAAGCGCGCGAGTCAGTGCCAGCCATCAACTCATTCCTAACTTTAAATCAATTACTCAACTTGAGCCGCTTCTCAGCAGGAAATTTCAGGGCGCCCTTTTTCTACATTGAAAAGGTCAAAAACCATTATGCGGAAGGCGAAGAAGATCCGCAGAAACGCTTTCATACCGACACCTTTCATCCCACCATGAAATGTTGGTTTTTTATAGACGAAGTTACCGAAGAAAACGGACCATTTACCTATATACCCGGATCCAACAGGCTTAGTATTGCACGCTTAAAAGCTGAATATAAAAAAAGCATACTCGGAAAGAACCAAGAAAACCGCTATGCCCAACGAGGCTCAATGCGATATAACGACAGTGAAATAAGAGCACTTGATTTAGCTGATCCCATACCCTTTACTGTCCCCCCCAATACCTTAGTCATTGCCAATACGTTTGGTATACACAAACGAACGGAGTCTGGGAAAAGCACGCGCCTTTCCATATATGGAGACAGTCGTACCAACCCGTTTAACCCGATCCCCGGCCTCCCGATTAAGTGGCTGGATGACGCACAGTACACATTTTTAGATTTGTTCAGAAAGAAGGCAGATAAAAGAGCTGAGAAACTAGGACGCCGCTCGCCCTGGTATCTTATAAAATAGCTTTTTTCCGATAAATTAAACGTTTATTCAAATGGAAAGATTTATGTCACAGATAACACTGAAAATTGAACCACTGACTCGTGAAGGCTTTGCGGCTTACGGCGATGTTGTCGAGTCGGAGGGGCGCGAGTCAATGCCGATGAATGCGGGGATGGCGGAGCGTTTTCACGCGGTTGCTGAGGTTGATGCAGCGGGTGAAGAAGCACGCGGAATCATTAGTGTGATCGAAGCTAAGCTGTTTGAAATGCCAAAGTCTGTGACGTTTGTTGAGCGACATGCCCTCGGAAGCCAAGCGTTTATTCCATTGGATGAGACGCCGTTTTTGGTTGTAGTTGCACCACCGACTGAGGAAGTTGACGTTTCTAAAATGCGGGCATTCATTACTAATGGCCGTCAGGG
>CALAJG010000230.1 GCA_937923375.1 uncultured Leucothrix sp. | reverse complement strand
TAAACCACCTCGGACAACCTCAGCAACATAAGCGGCCTGAAACAGGATAATACCGATCATTGCACGCGCGAGTTTGTCGAAGTCAGAGCCTTCCGGAAGGAATAATGGCAACATCACCGAAGACATGAACAACACCGTAATCAGGGGCACACCTCGCCAGAACTCAATGAAGATCACAGAGACTGATTTCACGATTGGCATATGTGAACGGCGACCCAAGGCGAGAATAATGCCTAATGGCAGTGCCAGCGCAATACCGATAATCGAGATAATCAGGGTTAGCATTAAACCGCCCCACTTATCAGTGCTGATGACCTCTAGCCCAAAATAACCGCCATGAATCAGTACATAAGCAATAAACGGGAAGATCAGTAGGATGAAACCGCCTAGCCACGCTTTTTTTGTAAAGCTTTGAATAAACAGCGGGATACAAAGCAAGATCAGTGAGAGGAAGGCAGTATTAACACGCCACTGATCTTCAGGTGGGTAGAAACCATAAATGGTCTGGCCAAAGCGGTTGGCTATATACGCCCAGCAAGCGCCTTCACGAGAGCAGCCCTCACGCGTTTCAGCAAACCAATCGGCGTCAATAAATGCCCAGTTGACAGCAGGCGGAAGCACAATATACAGAAAATATAGCGCGACTAGTGTGAATACCACATTGATTGGACTGGAGAATAAGTTCGTCTTCAACCAGTGAATAGGGCCCTTAGCGTCGCTTGGTGCGGGGAGGGCGGGTAGCATTTTATCAGTAACAAACATAAGAGTTCCCTATCGCTCCACCAACGCCATTTTGGCGTTGTACCAATTCATAAATAGCGAAATCGTCAGGCTGATGGTGAGGTATACCGCCATCGTCATCGCGATGATTTCTACGGCCTGGCCGGTCTGATTAAGCGTTGTGCCCATAAATACGTTAACTATGTCCGGATAACCAATCGCCGTCGCCAGTGATGAGTTTTTAGCAAGGTTAAGATATTGACTAGTCATCGGTGGAATAATCACCCGCATGGCCTGAGGAATGACGACCAAACGTAAGTTTTGGTTGGGCTGTAATCCTAGGGATAAAGCGGCCTCTGTCTGGCCTTTACTCACTGCTAAAATACCTGATCGAACGATCTCAGCGATAAAGGCAGCGGTGTAAATACTAAGCGCGATTAATAGCGCCAATAACTCAGGGATGATCCTTGTACCCCCTTGAAAGTTAAAGCGATTTAACACCGGGATATCCCAGGTCAGCGGGCTGCCGCTAAGTAAAAATACGATTAAAGGTAGACCAAAAATTAAGCCGAGCGAAGTCCAAAATATAGGAAACTGTTGCCCCGTAGCGTTTTGCCGTTTCTTAGCCCATGAACGGACCAAAAAGGCCGCGATAATACCAATGGCGATGGCGATAAGGGTGAAATTAAACCCTTCACCGGGTACAGGGTAAGGCGCATACATGCCTCGTACATTCAGGAAAAAACTATCCATAAATGACAGGCTGTCTCTAGCCCCGGGCATTGCCCGCAACACCACGAAGTACCAAAAGAAAATTTGTATCAGTAGAGGAATATTTCGGAAAGTTTCGATATATACGGTCGCAAGCTTAGCAATTAACCAGTTTTTCGATAATCGCGCAACACCGACGATAAAGCCCAGAATAGTTGCTACAACGATACCTAACAAAGTAATTAAGATTGTGTTTAAAAGACCGACAAAAAACGTTCTGCCGTAAGTTGAATCAGCAGAAAAAGGAATAAGTGACTGCAGAATATCAAAGCCAGAACGCTCAGATAAGAATGCAAAGCCAGTTGATATACCTCTGGCCTCCATATTGGAGAGGGTATTATTGACAATATAATAAAGGAAAGCGCCAAGGCCGATGATGAGCAAAATTTGGAAAAACAACGCTCGATAGTGCGGATCATTCCAAATGGGCGGTTTTCCTGGGGTAAGTCCTTGTTGTTGCGTACTCATAGGATTAGTGCCTGCTAGCAAAGAATAACAACGTTTTTAGGTAAGCCCTAAAGCAACGGCTACAATGTAGAGTTACAAAGTAGCCGCGTAAATCAGGTGAGCCTGCCAAACTGTGAGTAGCGGCAGGTTCGTATCAAGCAATATTGCTTAACGAATTGGAGGTGCGTACATGATGCCGCCCTTGTTCCAAAGTGCGTTCAATCCACGGCCAATTTTCAGCGGTGAACCAGAACCAACATTTGCTTCAAAGCTTTCGCCGTAGTTACCCACCTGGCTGATGATGTTGTAAGACCACTTGTCATCTAAACCAAGTTTTTCACCTTGACCACCCATCAAGCGCTGGGTTGCAGGATCTTTGCTATCTTTCATGCTAGCAACATTGGCTTTAGTGATACCCATCTCTTCAGCATTGATCATCGCGTTCAAAGACCAACGAACGATATTGAACCACTTGTCGTCACCTTGGCGTACAACAGGGCCTAGAGGCTCTTTAGAGATAACTTCTGGAAGTACCACTGCATCGTCTGGCTTAGCTAGCTTAATACGTAGAGAGTAAAGCTGAGACTGATCAGAAGTCAGCATGTCACAACGACCTGCTTCAAAACCTTTGATTGTCTGATCAGAAGTATCATAAGTAACTGCTTTATACTTCATGTTATTTGCTTTGAAGTAGTCAGCAAGGTTTAACTCAGTCGTTGTTCCAGCCTGAAGACATACCGCCGCGCCATCAAGTTCCATTGCACTTTTAACGCCAAGTGCCTTAGTCACCATGAAGCCTTGACCATCGTAGTAGTTTACACCAGCGAAGTTAAGACCCAACGAAGCATCACGAGTGAGCGTCCATGTTGTATTGCGAGAAAGGATGTCGATCTCACCAGACTGAAGCGCAGTGAAACGCTCTTTGGCAGTTAATGGTGTAAATTTAACTTTGTTTGCATCGCCTAACACGGCTGCGGCAACGGCGCGACAAACGTCTACGTCCATACCTTGATAGTTGCCTTTTTCATCAGCAGCTGAAAAGCCAGCAAGACCTGTACTAACACCACATTTAACGTGGTCATTCTTCTTTACAGCGTCAAGCGTATCGGCAATGGCTGTGGTGCCAAACATTGCAGCAGCTGCAAGCCCTAAAAAGATGCTCTTTTTCATGTGAAATCCTCATTTCCATTTAAAATTGGTTTTATTCAAGAATCCAGAGCAGGTAGCCCCAAACTCTCTAGGTTCGGGATGATACATAATATTTAAGCTAGTTTGTTAATCATTCTGCGCATTGCTCAAAAAAAAACCATTTAAAGACTAACTAGGTTGTATTTTGTCTATTTGATAACGGATAGCTAGGATGTTTGCATGGATGCACGGTAGTTAGATAAAAGCACTTGCATATTTTCCGTGAAAACAGTCCAATACATTGTATTAAAACCATGGAGAGAGTCACATGACCAAGTTTTTGCTCGGCTTTTTTAGCTTTGGATGGCTGCGAAAGTTAGATTTTTTACCGCCACTGTTACTACGTTTATTCCTTGCACCGATGCTTTGGGTGTCTGGGTCTAAGAAATTAGGTTTGTTTACAGCAGAAGGTGCCGACTTCCTAAACCCGATGACTTGGGTCGATATGAATGCATATCAGGCGACAGTTGAATCATTGAAGTCGACTCCCATACCATTCCCAGAATTAATGGCTTGGGTGATTCCTGGTTTGGAAGTAATCGGAGCCATTCTGTTAATCATTGGTTTTGCGGTTCGTTGGATTTCAATTCCATTGCTAGTACTTGTGGTAGGTACACTAATGATGGCTTTGGTAGGTAAAGATATACCAGAATTGATGCAAAGCTTTGTTTCTAACCACGGTTATACCAGCCCTGAAACTAACACAGTTACCCAAATCATTACGTTTCTGATTATGTTCCTGACCCTTTTCTTCATGGGCGCTGGCCGCTATTTCAGTATTGATTGGATCCTACATCGGAAATTGCAGCGTCGGGTAAATCGCATAGGTGAGCGCAAAGCAACACTGAGTAATGATCCATTTTCGGTTAACGCGACTAATCCATAACGAACGCCAAAGACGTAGCAAAGTGCGCTGTCTTTTCAGCGCTTTAGGATTGCGTAAACCGAACCTGTGCCACCATCGCGGGGTTGAGCGGAGTGAAACGCCAACACCCGTGGATGTTGCTGTAACCAATAGTTAACGTACTGTTTCATTATTGGTGCTTGTCCTGGTTGTGAACGATTGTTCTTGCCGTGGACAATGCAGACGCAACAACCTTCCATGGGATAAGCAAGCTGAATAAAGTCCAGTAATACCTGTTTAGCCTGTTTTAGACTCAAACCGTGTAAATCTAACTCTTCAGTAATTAGTAATTTACCTCGGCGAAGCCGCTTGTAGAGGCGATTCTGAATCCCTGATCTGCAGTGGCTGAGCACTGTTTCTGCCATCACTTTCTCCATTTCACCAGAATCTGATAACATGTCGCCCGCTGGAGTGGTTTCATCTTCAGTATTCGGTCTGATTTTGGCGGGGACGGGTGCAGGGCGAAGCTCAACTTTGTTAGAAAAATTCAGGCGTTCGACATCCGAGACTGCTTTTAGAAACAAACTTTCTTCGCTGACATTGTCCGATTTTTTTTTAGTCATGTATTTAACAATGCCCAGTGTTGGTCTATCAATCCAAGGTAAATAATCCCATTGATAATAATACAAATGAATATATTACTAAGCAATGATGATGGTTACTTTGCAATGGATTTAAAGCGGCAGGAATTTTTCAATGGCTCCGAGGGGCGTGCCCATGGGTGAGCTTGATATCCAAGGAATTGGAATGACATCACAACGCACCCGCGATCGTTTGATAGCAACATTAAGGGAAATGGGGATTGAAAACGAAGAAGTTTTGCGGGTGATGCGCTATGTACCTCGCCACTTATTTGTGGATCAAGCCTTAGCCTCCCGTTCATATGAGAACTCCTCTTTGCCCATTGGGCACGCCCAAACAATCTCCCAGCCTTACATTGTTGCAAAAATGACTGAACTATTATTAAGCAGCTCTGTCCCAGATAAAGTATTAGAAGTCGGCACTGGTTCGGGCTATCAGGCTGCGATTTTAGGGGGACTCGTTCGCGAGCTACATACTGTAGAGCGCATCACTCCATTGCATCGTAATGCCAGAGACCTACTTTACCAGTTGGGATATCGTAATGTGCGCACGCATTTGGCTGATGGTAGCTGGGGGTGGGAGCAGGCGGCACCTTACGATGCGATTATTGTAACAGCAGCGCCTGAAACCGTACCGCAAGCATTGTTAGATCAACTTGTGGTGGGGGGAAGGCTGGTAATCCCTGTTGGAGGGGGTGATGGTGAGCAGGATTTACAGTTAATTCGCCGTATATCTGAAAAAAACTTTGATATTGAGAGCAAAGAAACGGTAGTATTCGTTCCGCTGTTGAAAAAAATAAATTAAAAAAATCCTTTAAAATGAAGCTGTTTTCGAATATATATAAGAAAGTAATTGAATTAGCGAGGCATCGCAATGCGGAATATTACCTCGGAGGACTGAGTTTTGCAGAATCTTCATTCTTTCCGATACCGCCAGATGTGATGTTGATTCCGATGAGCTTGGCTCGTCCGGAACGTTGGATTAGATACGCTTTTTTAACAACGATTGCCTCAGTACTTGGTGGAATAGCTGGCTATTTCATTGGTGTCTGGGCATTTGAATGGCTCGAATCCATTCTAGTAACAGGGGGGTATGCAGGAAGGTTAGAACAGGCTGAAAGTTTGTTCGAAACCTGGGGAGTTTGGGCAGTGTTAGCTGCTGGATTTTCACCCATACCTTATAAATTATTCACAATAACTGCTGGCGCGCTTTCAATGGCCTTCCTTCCGTTCGTAATTGCATCTGTGATTGGGCGGGGCTCACGATTCTTTTTAGTATCGGGCTTGGTGGCTAAAGCAGGTCCAGGAATGGAACCAACTATCTTGAAATACATCGAGTGGTTGGGTTGGTTGGTAGTGGTATTGTTGATCACAATAGTTATTTTTACTCAGGTATAAATCTATGGACAGAAAATATAAATTATTAGTCGCAAGTTCGTTGGTTTCTGTGATTGCTACAGGTTGTTCTTCTTACGG
>CALAJG010000229.1 GCA_937923375.1 uncultured Leucothrix sp. | reverse complement strand
AGCGGCAATAAACCCACCGTGGCGTCGGGTTGCATCATTGATTATATCGCGCCGGGCAAACAGGGTGACACCTTAACCGCCCATGCGGTGGAACGTTCACGCAGCGGACGAACCGGTATTTACGATGTTGAAGTGTTTAATCAGAACAAGCAATTAATTGCAGTATTTCGCGGGCGATCCTATCAGTTGAAAGGAACCTTAGTTGCCGAAGAAGCCGAGTAGTTAGTAAAGATAAATAGTCAAAGCAAGCTCTGATTTGGGCATGAGTTGTCAGCATAGTGAGGAGATCAAACGATGAGTAGTTTTCCAGAGGGTGGGTTAAGTTCGGTTGAAAATGCCAGCCAGGACGAGCTTCATGCGCTTCAGTTACAACGCATGAAATGGACGTTGAATCTCGCCTACAACAAGGTGCCAATGTACACAAAGAAGTTCGATGATGCGGGTGTACATCCCGATGATTTGAAACAGCTCTCGGACATCAGCAAGTTTCCCTATACCACCAAGCAAGATCTGCGCGATAACTATCCCTTCGGCATGTTCGCGGTGCCGCGAGAGCAAGTATTAAGAATTCATGCCTCCAGCGGTACCACGGGCAAACCCACGGTTGTTGGTTATACCGCGGGCGATGTAGATCGCTGGGCAGAGCTGGTAGCGCGTTCTATCTGGGCTGCTGGTGGTAAAGCCTCCGATATGGTGCATGTAGCCTACGGCTATGGACTGTTTACAGGAGGTTTAGGCGCGCATTACGGCGCTGAAAAACTGGGATGCTCGGTTATCCCAATGTCTGGCGGTAATACTGAAAAGCAAGTCCAGCTGATTCAGGATTTCAAACCTGACATCATTATGGTTACGCCATCTTACTGCCTAAATATTGCAGATGAGTTCGACCGTCAGGGTGTTGACCCACGGACCTCATCTCTACGCGTTGGTATCTTTGGTGCAGAGCCGTGGACTAATGCGATGCGTGAAGAAATTGAAGCACGCATGGGTATGGATGCGGTTGATATCTACGGCCTGTCTGAAATCCTTGGGCCGGGTGTTGCACAAGAGTTCGTTACTACCAAAGATGGCCCAACTATCTGGGAAGATTATTTCTACCCTGAGATTGTTGATTCTGAATTGCTCACGCCCATTGAGGATGGTACAGAAGGGGAGTTGGTGTTTACTACGCTGGCCAAAGAAGCCATGCCGGTGATTCGTTATCGCACCCGCGACTTAAGCAAGTTAATGCCGGGTAGCGAGACCGTGATGCGTCGTATGGAAAAAATCACGGGTCGCTCCGACGACATGATGATTATTCGCGGGGTGAATGTTTTCCCCACGCAAATTGAAGAACAGATATTTAAGGTGGCCGATTTATCACCGCATTATCAACTCGAAGTCAGCCGTGATGGCAATATGGATAATTTGACGATTAATGTTGAAGCGAGAAGTAATAGCTTGGATGATGCAGCAAGAACAGCGGCCGCTAACACATTGCAGCATCAGGTAAAGACGATGGTGGGTGTGTCGGCGCAAGTCAATATCAAAGCTGAGGGAGAGGTGGCGCGTTCTCAGGGTAAAGCACAACGAGTCGTGGATTTGCGTGAGCTCTGAATGAAAAGAAATTACCATTCAGTTGAATGTAAAAAGGTCTCAGAATAGAGACCTTTTTTATAAGTAAAACTACTTGTCAGTTTAGATTACCCACCCTTAATTGGAGGAAACATTGTCACCTCATCGCCATCTTTCAGCGGTGTAGCGTAGTCAGACTCTTGCAGTTTTTTACCATCAAACATCACAAAAAACGGCCTATCAGGCGCTAAGCCGACTTTAGCGATAACGTCATTTATCGTCGCTCCCTCGCTTAGCTGTAAGTCACAGCGAGAGAACTCGCCTGGCGTGGGTAAAAACACCCGCAGGCCGCCTAACATTTTCAATGATATTTTCATAAATTCACGAAATGTTTAGTCGAGATAGAGTTTCTTGAGAAGGAACCCCTTCAGCATTCCAGCCACGTAACTCATAGTAGCTAGGTAGCATCTCATCTAAACGACAAACCTGGCCTTCAGCCGTTCCAGAGGTAGCGGGTTCTTCCAAAATACGTTTAGGTAATGTGTCGTCGGCCTTCGTTAAACCAGCTCGAAGATTGAAGACACGCTCAAGGTTCCAGGTGCGTTCACCGGTTTGGTTGAAGCGCTCCATATCCCATTCACCATCACAAGCAGCATTGATTAGTTCGCAATAGTCTTCCATTTTCCATCCAGCACCGCCGGGGAACAGGCAAAGACCACTAGAATCGATGCTTGCCGTTTGGTCTTGAGAAAATCTAACAATGTCTGCTTTGCCAGCTGTGTCGGTAGTTTCAAAGTCTGAGGAGTAAGGATCTGCCCGCAGGTGACAGGCACCACGATTACTAGTTGCATAAGCAAGCCCCATACCTTGCATGCCACGACCATCATAGGCTGCAAACTCCTGACCTTTGACGGCCATAGATAGGTCGGGGTGTCCGTACTTCGCTGTCAGTAGTTTAGAGCCCATAGCAACATCCAAACCAAAGCCTTCGCCTAATCCAACCTTTTCAGTGATTTCACACAACGCTTCAGCAGAACCAAATTTCAGCTCGATACCGTCGGTTTGTTCTTTGGTTATCGCACCTATTTCATACAATTCCATGGCTGCTGCAATCGAGCCACCCAGAGATATCGGGTCCATACCATATTCATTGCAGAGGAAACCTGCGTAAGTGGCTGCATCGATATCATCGACACCACAAGCGGCGCCTAGTGCATAGGCGGTTTCATATTCCAGTCCGCCAGAGGCTTTGTGATACTGCGGTTTGTCTTTCACTGAGAAGTGCGTCGGATCAATTTTACAGATGCGACCACAGGCTACGGTACAACCGAAGCAAGCGGCATTAGTCACTAAGTTAGTGTGCCCGTTTTCATTGGGGGTTTGCATGGCTTCAGCATTAAGCTTCTCTGCGCCTTCAAACTGCACCTGACGATTGTTGCGGGTAGGCATGGCGCCAAAAGTGTTGACTACATCCATCATAGCGATGGTGCCATCACGAGATAACTCATCCCGGTCATTCATGCGAGCGTTGACTCTATTGACCGTAGCAAACATAGCCTTAGCGTCACCGTTAGGCTTGACGCCTTTTGTGCCTCTAACAGCAATGGCTTTCAGGCCTTTAGAACCCATCACAGTACCAACACCCGAGCGTCCGGCTGCGCGATGTGAGTCATTGACTACACAAGCGTAACGGCAGAGTTTTTCACCTGCCTGACCAATTGAGGCAATGCGCATCTGCGGGTTTTTATGTGTGGCATGAATAATTTCTTCGGCTTCCCAAACAGACTTGCCCCATAAATGGGCAGCATCCAGTAGTTCTACCTTGTCATTTTCGATATGCAGATAAACTGGTTTTTCAGCAGCACCTTCAATAATGACTAAGTCATAGCCAGCAAACTTCAGCTCTGCGCCGAATTTGCCTCCTGAATTTGAGCAGGCAATAGCACCCGTTAAAGCCCCTTTAGTAATCACGGAGTAGCGCCCACCGGTTGACGCCATAGTGCCGGTTAAGGGGCCAGTGGCAAAAATCAGTTTATTCTCAGGCGATAAGGCATCCGCTGCCGGATCCATTTCTTCTAGCAGATACTTGCTGCCAAGGCCGCGTTGTCCCATGTATTGCTGCGCCCACTCCATGTTTAGCGGCTCGATAGTGCATTTGCTTGTGGTAAGGTTTACACGGAGAATTTGTCTCTGCCAGCTCATAAGATGCTCCTGAAAATACGTAAGAAGCTAGGGTACGATATTTTTGATTGGCTGACTAGCATTGAGGGCACAACGAGGGGGTGATTCATTACTGAATTAATGATAATATTTTAGTCAGAAGATGCGACTGTCGTATTAATAAAAAAAGCAAGGGGTTAGCATTATGAAGGGGATAATTTTTACTGAGTTTCTGGAAATGGTTGAGGATAAATTCTCGCCAGAAGTCGCGGATAAAATTATTGAAGCATCCGACCTCGCCACTGGCGGGTCTTACACATCTGTTGGCACTTACCATCACGCCGAATTAATAGAAATGGTCGGGCACCTTAGCAAGGAGTCTGGCGTCGATGTAGTGCCGTTGGTTAAGGTGTTTGGTGAGCATTTATTTGGACGTTTCGTTGAACTATATCCTGAGTTTTTTGAGGGCGTTGATACTTGTTTTGGCTTTCTTGACCTGATTGAAGATCATGTTCATGTTGAGGTGAAAAAACTCTACCCTGATGCTGAGTTACCCACTTTTGCAACAACGCAACCCGAGCCACAGAGACTTGAAATGGTCTATCAATCAGGGAGGCCATTGGCACCTGTAGCTGAAGGGTTGATTTTAGGCTGCATAGCCCACTTTCAAGAGAACATAACGGTTAAGGTTGAAGACTTGTCCGGAGGCCACAACACGCACGCCCGTTTCATTATGGAAAAGCTGTTGGACTAGCCCGTGAGTGATGAATTAACATTGTTGCAGCGGCGTTTAGAGCGAGAGCGCAATGCCAGAAAGCAGGCGGAAGCACTGCTAGAGAAAAAAAGCCGCGAGCTATACCACGCTAATGCAGAGTTGCAAGAACTGGCTGATTCCCTGGAAGAGCAGATTTTGAAGCGAACCAAGGAGCTTGAAGAGGCACGCGATAATGCCTTAAATGCCAACCGCTCGAAAACAACATTTCTCAGTACTATGAGTCATGAAATCCGGACCCCAATGAACGGCATTATAGGCATGTCGCACCTGCTGCTGGATACGGAGTTGACTCAGGAGCAGCGGCGACAGGTCGCCATTATTCGCTCATCCTCAGAATCTTTGCTACTGATCATCAACGATATTTTAGACTTGTCCAAATTGGAAGCGGGTAAGTTTGAAATACAGAATATTTCGTTTCAGTTGGATGAGCTACTTGCCGATATCTTCAGCTCTATGGCGATTACAGCGGCGAACAAGCGCTTAGAGCTGCTGTGCCAAATCGATGGGAATGTACCTAATGGGCTGATTGGAGATTCACAGCGATTACGTCAAATATTAGTAAATCTGCTGGGTAATTCACTGAAGTTTACAGCAGAAGGGCATGTCTCTGTACAAGTCAGTCTGGGCAGGATGGATAAAGACACTGTGTCACTGCATATTGAGGTGAATGATACTGGCGAAGGGATTGACAAGAGCTTACAAAAGTCCTTGTTTACGCCATTTATGCAGGGTAAGTATGATAATTCGAACCCGCAGGGAACCGGTTTAGGTCTGTCAATTTGTAAACGCCTTGCCAAACTGATGAATGGCGACATTGGACTTAATAATCAAACAGAGAGAGGAAGTTCTTTCTGGGTAGAAATTCCATTTACGGTGAATAAAACGGCGCAGGAAGCAGGTAGACTAGATGGTTGTTTTGCTTTGTATCAGGCAAATGAGACTATTGTTTTCATAATGCAACGACAGTTCGAGGCACTTGGTGCTGAGCTTGAAACTGCTTCCAGTCTTGATGAATTACTGGGCTGGCATTCTGAAAAGTCGGCTAAATATCAGAAGTACATTATTGACATCGAGAGTTTAAGCATAGCTCAGACCGATCAATTGTGTCAGTACCTTAAGCGTGAGGAGTCGGTAGCTAAC
>CALAJG010000228.1 GCA_937923375.1 uncultured Leucothrix sp. | reverse complement strand
ATATGCTGCATTAAGCTACTGCAGTCGAGTCCTCGCTCAGGATTATTTCCTCCATAGATATAGGGTGTGCCTAACAAAGAGTGAGCAGCGGCCATGATTCTATGGCGCTGAGGAGATAAAAAATAAGGTCCGGTTAAGGGGTTGCGTGGGAGAGTGCGATACTGCGTAGCTTGCCTCTGGTGGTTAGAGACTAGTAAAGGTTTGGTTGTTGGAAATTCTTGTGCTGGCAGCTGAACAACAGTTTCCTTTTGCTGGTGGGGGTTGTCATGAAAAAAAATAGGCATGATTCGATTGTTGTTGTCTACAATCATCTGCGTAAATTGTGCATGAGTGCTGCCACAGATCAGGCTCAGTAGTGCAGCAGAAACTAGAGTGTGTATTTTTGACATAACATTATCGTTTTTATAATTATTAATGAGTCATCAGGGGTTGCTTTGATAGATTGTCAGCTATTGGCTGAGTTCAGACTGAATGGCAGATTGAAGGTATTCTGACTAATACTATTTTTAGAGAAAATCGTATAGAATTCGCTTAATGCTAAAAATACCGTTGGCTAGGACGCTTCGGCATTAATAAAAACATCAACAAATGGAACAGACTTTGTCATACTCCCATCAAAATAAAAATACTGAATCATCTTTAGGGGATACGATTTGAAATATATCTGGTTGGTGCTATCGATTTTCTGGCGAGTCTTCAGAGTCGCATTGCTGGTGGCCATTGTCATTGGCGCACTTGTTGCTGCAGCCTATGTATTGAAGCTAGATGACCAGGTCAAGACTCAATTTGCTGGCAAGCTTTGGGCATTGCCCGCTAGGGTCTTCGCTAGGCCGCTTGAGCTGTATGAAGGGCAAACTTTATTTGCTGATAATTTAGAAAAAGAACTCAAGTTACTCAACTACAGCAAGATACAGGGGAACCCCTCAGGTACCGGACAATACAGTCGGAATGGCAACACCTTTGTCATTTTTTCACGTGGTTTTCGTTTTGCCGAGGATAATGAACCCGAGCGTGCTTTCGAGCTGACCATCAAAAAAGGTCGAATCGCATCGTTGCGTCATGCTAACAATGATGACCCTCTTAACCTGATGAGGATTGAACCGTTACTTATTGGTAATTTCTATCCAAGCCATAATGAGGATCGGGTACTTGTTCAGCTTGATGAGGTGACGCCATTGTTGCTGAAAGGGCTTATCGCGGTCGAAGATAAGAATTACTATGATCATGTCGGCATCAATCCAAAATCGATCATGCGCGCTTTTCTGGCTAATGCCAAAGCTGGCCAAACGGTGCAGGGGGGAAGTACCTTAACTCAGCAGCTCGTTAAAAACTTCTACTTAAACAATGAGCGGAGTCTAAAGCGTAAAGTTAATGAAGCGACCATGTCTTTGCTTTTAGAATTGCACTCCACCAAAGACAAAATATTAGAAACCTATCTCAACGAAATATACCTGGGACAAAACAAAAAACGCGCTATCCACGGTTTCGGCTTAGCCTCCCAGTTTTATTTTAGTCGCCCAATTCGTGAGCTCGAAGTTGATCAGGTTGCGTTGTTAATCGGTATGGCCAAAGGTGCATCCTATTATGATCCACGCCGTTTTCCGAAAAGGGCCTTGGAACGCCGGAATCTGGTGTTAGATATTATGGCCAGAGAGGCTGTCATTACGGCCGATGATGCAAAGCTTTATAAATCACAACCACTACATATTACAGCCAATGCTCCGCCGAGTGTCAGCCCTTTTCCAGCCTATTTAGAATTAGTAAAATCACAGTTGCAACGTGATTATCAAGAAGAAGATTTGCGCAGTGAAGGGCTATTGATCTTTACAGCAATGGATCCTATTGTTCAGCTCACCGCTGAGAAAGTGCTCAGTAAGCGTGTCGCCTCATTAGAACGGCAACAACGTATGGAGCGTGGCAAACTCAATGGTGCCATCGTGGTGAGTAGTGTTCAGGACAGCGAGGTGCTGGCAATCGTCGGCGGGCGTGATGTGCGCTATGCTGGTTACAATCGCGCGATGGATGCGAAACGCCAAATTGGCTCTCTGGTTAAGCCGGGTGTATTTTTAGCGGCCTTAGAGTCACCAAAGAAATATACCCTTTCTACGCTGATTAGTGATGGGCCGGTTAAAGTGCGTTTGTCCGATGGTAAGGTCTGGGAACCAGGCAACTATGATCATCGCGATTTGGGTCGGGTAACTTTAGAAGAAGCCTTAATTAAGTCACGCAATACACCAACGGTGCGGGTTGGAGTGACAATGGGAATGCACAAGATTGTTGAAAAGCTTCATGACATGGGGATCACCACTGAAATTCCACCCTACCCATCGGTTCTTTTGGGGGCATTAGAGCTCTCGCCTCTAGAAGTGCAGCAGATGTATCAAACCATTGCCTCGGGCGGAACTTATACCCCATTGAAGTCAATTCGATTCGTTATGGATTCTTTTGGCCAAACTCTGAAACGTTATCCTCTGAACGTTAAGCAAGTAGCGACCCCAGAGGCGAATTACTTATTAACGTATGCGATGAATCAAATTACTAAACGTGGAACGGCAAAGTATCTTTCAGCTTCGTTGCCAGCATGGAAAAATTCTGCTGGAAAGACTGGTACAACCAATAATAAACGTGACAGCTGGTATGCTGGTTTTACTGGCCAGCATGTCGCGTCAGTATGGGTAGGACGGGATGATAATAAAGAAACGGGCCTGACGGGTGGGTCCGGTGCGATCAAAGTGTGGTCAGACCTATTTAAGGTATTACCGACACGTCCTCTAAAGCCCGTCAGACCTGGTAAAGTACGCTTTGTTAAGGTCGATCTGGAAACTGGGCTACTGTATAATTCTAACTGTGGTAGGCCTGCAACACGGCCGTTTATCAGGGGAACGCAGCCACGGAAATATCGTGTATGTGTTGTTGAAACGCAGGAGGAAGAAACCATTCCAGTGCCTGCACAATAATCAACATCCAATAATAATTCGGGTACAACATGTTTAAACAAACTGCGATAAAGCAATGTCTGGTGCTGTTTCTCGCTCTTGCGGGAGCAGCTTGCTCAAGTAATGACACTAGAAATAGGAATTCAAATCGAGTAACACTTCCATCTTCTCCGATGCCTCAGGCTAGAATCCAAGCGCCACGCAATGTTTATATTCCACAAGTCTTTGATGAATATAGGCCGCAACGTGCGCCGAGCAATAACTATGGCCAAAATAACTACGAAGAATATGCGCCGGAAAAAAACTATCGCGACAGCTATACGACACCTGTAGATCGTGAACCACCGGCAGTTGTGCAGGTATTGCGTCCCGCACCGCTTGAAGTGCAACCTGTTACTGTTCAACCGCTAGAAACAATGGTTGAAAGGGAAGATTTCAGTAAAAATGAATTAGATATTGATCCTTTTGCTAGTGTACCGGAAAGAGAAGTATTATCGGCACCCCGTCAGGGGCCGGCCTCTCCACCACCACCTCGTTCAACTCAGTCAATGTCTAGAGCAGCCAAAACATTAATGCTGGCAGCCCAGGCAGAGTCTGCAGTGGGGCGCAACGATGCCGCAATTAATAAAATAGAAAGGGCGTTGAGGATCGAGCCTCAAAGTCCCGAGCTGTGGTATCAGTTGGCAAATTTTAACTTCAAAAAAGGGCGCTATGATCAAGCGATTGGCTTTGCCCGAAAAGCCTTGCCAATGGCGTCTGGTAAGCGTGATTTAGTTGATAAAAACCTAAATTTAATGAGCAAAGCAGCTGTAAAAACAGGTAATACACGGGTCTTCAAAGAAGTGTTGGATTATAAGAAACAAAACTTTTAATGGTGACACAGGATTGGCGTACCTTATTAGCCGCAGATGGCCCGATTTCTGAAGTTATTTCAGGGTTTCAGGTTAGGCCCCAGCAACAGGCAATGATGGAGGCCGTTTCTGAAGCTATCGAAAGTAATGGTTCGGTCGTTATCGAAGCAGGTACTGGGGTAGGTAAAACCTTCGCTTATTTACTGCCTGCTTTTCTCAGCGGTGGTAAAGTTATTGTTTCCACCGGAAGTAAAACACTGCAGGATCAATTGTTTTTAAAAGATTTGCCGCTGGTTAAAAAGGCACTCAAATCCAATGTTCAAACGGCCCTGCTGAAAGGGCGTGCCAATTACTTGTGCAAGCACCGCATGCGTTTGGCGCAGTTTGAGGGGCGATATAAAGATAAACAGTCTATTTCTCATTTAAGAAAGATTGATGATTGGGCCTTTGTAACTCAATCAGGCGATGTTTCTGAACTGTCATCGGTTCCCAGAGATGCGGAAATCTGGCCCATAGTGACCTCGACGACGGATAATTGCCTCGGTGCAGAATGTGATGACTATCAGGAGTGTCATGTAGTAAAGGCGCGTCGTGACGCACAGGAAGCTGACATTGTTGTGGTAAATCACCATTTATTCTTTGCTGACCTGGCACTAAAAGAAGAAGGTTTTGGTGAGCTGCTGCCTAGTGCAAATACGGTGATTCTAGATGAAGCACACCAGCTGCCCGAAATAGCATCCACTTTTTTTAGTGACATCTTGAGTAGTCGACAGTTATTAGAGCTGAGTCGTGACACCCTGTCAGAATGTCTTGCTTCGGCCTCCGACATGGCGGATTTGCGGACCCTGCCGTCAACTCTGGATAAAGTGGTCATGGACTTCCGCCTAGCCATGGATAAACCCGGTTTGCGAGAGCCGTGGTATAAAATTCGTGACAAAGCCCCGATTCAACGAGAGCTGCAAAACCTCATCGAAGTGATGGATAGTTTATTGGTACAGTTAAAAATCGCCAGTGAGCGCAGTAAAGAATTACTGAACTGCTACGAGCGGTTATTTGTACTAGCTGCGAGGCTACAAAACTTTAAACAGCCTAGACCACAAACGGTTCAATGGTACGAAACTTACACTCGCTCATTTTCGTTAATTTCAACACCTCTGGATATTGCTGAACCATTTCGTAAGCAGTTAGATGCCTACCCTTGCGCGTGGGTTCTTACCTCTGCCACCTTAGCGGTAGGACAAGACTTTGAGCACTTTACCAAGCGTATTGGTTTGGACGAACCTAAAACTTTATTATTAGACAGCCCATTTGACTATTGGCATAACGCCTTGCTGTACGCACCCCCTAATATGCCTGAGCCGCAGCAGCATGATTTTGTACCACGTCTGGTTGAAGAATCTATACCGGTTATCAAAGCATGCAAAGGAAGAACGTTTATGTTGTTCACTAGCTATCGTGCTTTAAATCAGGCTGCAGAACTGTTAAAAACAGAAATTGAATATCCGATATTAGTGCAGGGGGATACTTCGCAGGCTGAGATGATTCAACGCTTTAAAGAACTTGGGAATGCTGTATTACTGGGTACCAGCACTTTTTGGGAAGGCGTTGATGTTCGGGGTGATGCGTTACGCTGCGTTATTATTGATAAGTTTCCGTTTGCCTCACCAGGTGATCCAGTGCTTGAAGCAAGAATAAAATCGATTCGTGAGCAAGGTGGTAATCCCTTCGGTGATTATCAGCTACCCCAAGCTGTGATTGCGATGAAGCAGGGGGTGGGACGTCTTATCAGGGACGAGCAGGATAAAGGTGTCTTGATGATCTGTGATCCTCGCCTGCGCACTAAGTCCTACGGTCGGGTGTTTTTGGAAAGCTTGCCGCGGGTGCCTCGTACCAGCAAGCGTGAAGTGACAGAACGATTTTTTGCGAATATAGAAAAATGAAGATTTTAGCATTAGAAACAGCAACCGAAGCGTGTTCAGCGGCACTATACTGCGACGGTGAGATCGTCAGTCGCTACGAGCTTGCCCCCAGACGACACACACAGATTATTCTCCCTATGTTGGATAGCGTTTTAGACGAAGCGGGGATTAGTAAACAAGCATTAGATGCAATAGCATTTGGTCGTGGCCCGGGGGCGTTCACCGGACTGCGTATCGCTGTTGGTATCGCTCAGGGGTTGGCACTGGCTTTAGATAAACCAGTCTTGCCTATATCTTCGCTAGCCGCTATGTCTCAGCAGGTATTAGACGCAACGATTAATCTGTCGACTGCTGCTGATGTTCATTATATCCCTGCCATTGATGCTCGCATGGGTGAGGTTTACTGGGGTTGTTATCAGAATATCGATGGCGAAGTAAGCTTGATCGATGAAGAAAAAATATCTAAACCTGAAGTAATTGGTGGCCTTGATAAACAGGGTGGGTTCTGCTTTGGCAGCGGTTGGCAGGCTTATTATCCCGAGCTTATGACTTCTGATTCGTCTGAAATAACAACTGCAATTAATGATGTGTTTCCAAGCGCTCAATCTATCGCAAAGCTCGCTGCATCAGCTTACAGTCGTGGTGAAGTCATTGATGCGGCGGATGCAGAACCAGTGTATTTACGAAATGATGTAGCAAAGAAGAAAGCTGAACAAGGCAAGCCTAGTTGATGAACTTTAAACGGACAGGAAATGCTAGTTGCTTAACCGGTAATATTCGCACGACTAATAAAGATTTTCAGGTGGATGAAATACCCGATTTTGAACCCAGTGGTGAGGGTGAGCATGTTTGTTTGAAAGTGCGCAAGTCTGGCCAAAACACCGAGTGGACGGGTAAACAACTGGCGGATATTGCTGGAGTTTCGCGTCGAGACGTTTCCTATGCGGGCTTAAAGGACAGGCATGCAATAACAGTTCAATGGTTTAGTGTCTGGCTACCCGGAAAAGAGCCCCCTGATTGGTCTGCTCACTTGCCTGAATCCATTGAGATACTTGAGGAAGTCCGGCACAACCGTAAAGTGCGGATTGGGACACTGAAGGGAAATCGCTTTAAGCTTGTTATCAGAGAGTGTATTGGTGACAAATCCGCTGTAGAGAAGACGTTAGAGACAATTCGTCGGCAGGGGGTGCCCAATTACTTTGGAGCCCAACGCTTTGGCCGGGATAACCATAATATCCAACGAGCGACCGCTTGGTTTTCAGGAGAGATTAAACCAAAAGCCCGGCATCAAAAGAGCATGTATTTATCAGCTGCGCGTTCATGGTTATTTAACCATTGCCTATCGGAGCGGGTAAGCTCGAATACTTGGAATATTGCGTTGGAGGGTGATGTGTTCCAACTTGACGGATCGAACAGCTGCTTCTACGAACCTTTGGATGAGATCCTACAGCAACGAGTTTCAAGCTTTGATTTACACCCCAGTGGCCCACTGTGGGGGCTGGGTGAACTAGCGTCGCAGCATGAGGTGAGGGCGCAAGAAAGTGCACTGTCGTCATTATTTCCAGTACTAAGTGCTGGTTTAGAAAAACACGGTTTAAAGCAAGAACGCCGTGCCTTAAGATTAATGGTGAATGAGTTGGACTATCGGTGGCTTTCAACTGATGTACTAGAGTTAAGCTTTCGTTTAAAACCGGGAGCTTACGCAACCAGTGTGCTTCAGGAGCTCGGTGTTTTTTGCGATGTAAATGAACTTAGCCAGTCAACACCAGACTAAATTGAGATAAAAAATAATACCGGGCTGCTCAACTTATGATGAATGTAACTTTGAATAAAAAGGTAACGTCTCTCCGAAGTAATTGGCCAAAATTATGGCTTGCTGTTTTTGTACTGCCTTTGTTTTCTTTCGAAGCGGCAATGGCGGCTGGCTGCCTTAAAGCCAGCCCTCTAAAACTCAAGTCCAAAGCAGCAATTCATGCAGGAACCATAGATCTTGCCGCAAGAAAGTATCAAATAGATAAAGAGCTGATTCAAGCTGTTATAGCCGTTGAGTCTTGCTTTAACCCTAAGGCCGTTTCGCCTGCGGGAGCAGAGGGTTTGATGCAATTAATGCCGGCAACAGCGGAGCGTTTTGGCGTCGCAAATAGTTTCAATGCCAGACAAAATATTTTAGCGGGTTCTCGTTATCTTAAGTGGCTTTTGAACCGGTTTGACGGCAATTTGAAATATGCGATCGCAGGATATAACGCTGGTGAAGGAAGAATTGAACAATACAAAGGCGTCCCCCCATTTAAAGAGACGAAGCGCTACGTAAAAAACGTTTTGGCCCTTTATACTAAACTCGCCCCGTCTAAAGCAGTAGCAAGGACTAAGACAATTGCCAATGGTACGGTTTACTATCCATACCAACCGCTTAAGCTTAAAAAAGGGAATGAGGGTAGCCGTGTTTATGTCGAATATAAAGCACCGGTTAGTCAGCCAAAAGCGCTAACCGCGAAGCCTGGTCGACAGGGGCTGGACTATATGAAAAGTCGCGCGCCCCATCTCTATCGTAAACCTTAACTCACTGACGTCGAGGCTTTGAGCGCTTTCAAGGCTTCAATAAGGTTACTTGAAATGCTGCTTTCTTGGTAGCACCTGACTTCAGAGCACCGTGATGCTTCCAGCGTATGTGAGTGAAATCAGAGGGTTTGGCTTTTACCATTTTTCCTTCCTTGTTTTTCACTTTTAGCTTGTCTGATTTTCCCCATGTTTTTCCACCATCTACTGAAAAACTTACCGAAGCATTATCACCCCAAGCAGACCCTTTGACGTAGGTGGTAAGTTTAGGGATTGGGTTAATTATGTTGATTCCATCCACTGACTTTTTGCTAATGTTTTTGTATTCAGTGGTGTAATAAACGACTTTCCCGGGTAAAACTTTAACGGCAGGGATTTTTTTTTGTATTTTTTCGCCATCTTTTTCAACAGTCACCTTTGTTTCGGCTTTAGACCATACTTTTATCTGATCCTCAGCGGCAAAGGTGCTTGTACTGATGAGTGCTAATAGAAGCAGTATAATGCTCCACAGAATGAAAAAGAGACGATTGTGTTTGTAGATATTATTCATATTATTGTTATCCAAATGTTGACGATACCAGCATCAATGACAATGTTAATCCTTGACCCTTAATCAGTACTTAATATTTGCTTAAAAATTCTGTATTGGGTGCTTTTCACGTACACTTCAGGCTCTATGCCAATTCTGAGCCTGTGCTTCATCATGAGCTTGCGTTGCATTTCTTTGTTAATTTCTAATATAATCAATCTATTGCAGCTCATTTTGAAGCTGATTTAAGGAATATTTGATGCAAGATACCTATGATGTTGCCATTGTCGGAGCAACCGGCATGGTAGGTGAGGCAATGTTATCCATCTTAGCCGAACGTAATTTTCCAATTGGTAAGCTATTTTTATTGGCCGGTGAAAATTCTGCTGGGACGCGTTTAGAATATGAAGGGAGCTACTATAAAGTCGGTTTGCTGAGTGAATTTGATTTCAGTCAGGTACAGATAGCATTGTTTTCGGCAGGTGCAAGTGTCTCAGGAGAGTATGTTCCTAAGGCAGTTGATAACGGCTGTGTGGTGATTGACAACACATCACAATTTCGTCGCGATGCAGATGTTCCTTTAGTCATTCCAGAAGTGAATGCTCATGCAATCGGAGATTATAGTTTGAGAGGTATTATTGCCAATCCAAACTGCTCAACGATTCAAATGCTGGTTGCCTTAAAACCGATTCATGATGCAGTTAAGATTACGCGTATAAATGTTGCTACTTATCAGGCGGTATCAGGCGCTGGAAAAAAAGGAGTGGAGGCGCTGGCAACTCAAACATCTAAATTATTAAATGGTCTGGAGGCTAAACCAACTGAGTTTACAAAACAGATTGCTTTTAATGTGATACCCCATATCGATGAGTTTCACGAGAGTGGCTACACGCGTGAAGAAATGAAAATGATCTGGGAAACGCAGAAGATCCTGGAGGATGACGAAATTTCAGTGAACCCGACCGCCGTTAGGGTTCCGGTTTTCTTCGGACACTCTGAGGCATTACACATTGAAACCCGTGAGAAAATCACGGCTGAAATGGCACGAGAATTGCTGTCAGCAGCTTCAGGGGTGTCACTTCTGGATAACAGAGCCGATGGCGGATATCCTACGTCGGTCACTGAGGCCGCCAGTAAAGACGCTGTTTTTGTTGGCAGAATAAGGGAAGATCTATCGTATTCAAATGGTTTGAATCTCTGGGTGGTTGCTGATAATGTACGTAAAGGTGCAGCGCTAAATAGCATCCAGATAGCAGAAATTTTAATCAGCGAATACCTTTAGTCATAGAAAAACTTGAAAGCTGACACACAATTGTCACATTATGACAATCGTTCGTCAGATACTGACAGTGAGAATGGATTATTAAGGTACTATTCATTGGTTTATTGCTATTAATTACACACAGTCGGAAGTAACGTTGGATTCTGATTAGTTCTCGCAGTTATATCTGTCTGAACTTAAACTGCAAAATTAACTCTTGAATATAATAAAATAACAATAGAGCACCGTTCATGATTCAAGCCACCGTCATTACGAGATCTACATTATGTCGGAACAATGGAATGGATAGAGCATTATTGCTACTAAGGGGATTAACAAGTGAATAAAAAGGCCTTAAGTTTAGCTGTATGTATAGCTATCTCTTATCCTGGCGCTGCTTTAGCGTTGGGGTTAGGCGAGATTGAGTCGGTCTCTAATCTGAACCAACCATTCAAGGCAAAAATAGATTTACTCTCAGTCGGCGATGTGAATGTCGGCGGTTTGAAAGTGAAGGTGGCTTCTCCCTCTGTATTTAGTCGCGTCGGAATTGACCGGCCTAATTTCCTGAACGGGTTACGTTTTCGCTCGTCGACGCAAAATGGCAGGCCGGTTATTTTGGTTTCGTCAAGCCAGCCGATCAAAGAACCTTTCATTAACTTCCTGCTAGAAGTGAGCTGGCCCAAGGGACAGCTACTTAAAGAATACACTGTCTTGTTGGACCCACCGGTATTAATGCAGCCAGGTACATCCGTCGCCAGCAATACGGTAGGTGTACGACCTGATCCATCGCAACGTAGCCGTGCTCAGGTTCAGCAACAAAATGCATCTCAACAGGCCCGTCAGCAGCAGCAACGTCAGCGCGTGATTGCACAACAGCAGCAGACGCGTCAGCAACAACAACGCCAAAGACAATTACAACAGCAGCGACAGCAGCAGGCTCAGAATGATGGGTTACGCAGACCAGGTCCACCAGTCGCTCCAGCTGCCGCTGCAACTAATACTGCCGGTAATCAGTCCCGTACCTATCGTATTCGTCGCGGCGATACGCTATATAAAGTAGCTCAAAAGCTAGGATATAACGGCGTTCGCAACGAACAAATGATGATGGCAATATTTGAAGCCAACCCGACTGCTTTCCGAAAGCGTAATATCAATAACCTGAAGTCAGGTGTCACTGTTCGTCGTCCATCAATTAACGAAGCAAAGCGGATTCCATTACGTGCAGCACGTCAGGATATTCGTAGCCAAACTTCTGAATGGAAGCGCAGTAAGCCTACAAAATCAGCGGTCGCGACAAATACTAAACCTTCTTCAGGAAAAGTTACTGGCAACAATGTTGGCGCTGGAAGTCAGGCAAGAATCGAAGTACTTGGTTCTATGGAGGGTAAGAATTCTGCTAACAGTGGAAACCTTGTTGGACAAGCGAAACTTGATGATTTGAACCGCCAAATGACTTTAGCTAGCGAATCATTAACCGCTAGAAAACGTGAAAATAACGAACTCAAGTCAAGAGTATCTGAGCTTGAAGCGCTCCTGAAAAAGAAAAATCGCTTAATTACGTTGAAAAATGAGCAGCTAGCTGAACTACAGGTAAGTCTCGGCAAACCGCCCACCGCCATGACGGGGGACGGTGACGCTAATGTTGTTGGCACCATTAATGAACAGGGTGGCGACATTGAGAAGATGCTTGCTCAGAACGGAAACGATGGAACGATTTTACGTAGTCAGGACCCGGCAAACTTCATTGGAAACGATCCAAATCAAGAGACTGAAATACTCCAGGAGCCGGTCGGTGATGACATAACGACAGCTATGAGCGCTGGGCAACCAGCTGAAGAAGAGGGTGGAATACTCGATATGTTGAGTTCGCCGCTGGTCATGGGACTTGGTGGTGGCTCACTCCTAGCACTTATTGCAGGTTTCTTGTTCCTTCGACGCCGTAACAACGATGATGAGTATGATGATTACAGTCCGATAGATTTCGAAGACCCTTCATTAGCACCAGGCGGTAGTGGTTTTGATGACATCACGACAAAGGTTGATCCTGTTTCTGATGCTGACGACCCCTTCGCTGGTCTGGGTGGAAGCTCAAGCTCAGTTGAAGCCAGTGGATTTGATGTTGATCCTATGGATGAAATTATCCAGGAAGAAGCACCTGATGCCAAATCCAGTGTTGCTAATGTGCCGGCAACAGCCAGTAGCCATGTCAACGACGATACGGACGAAGATGATATTTTACAGGAAGCAGATGTTTACATCGTTTATGGACTTCATGAGCAAGCCGAAGTTGAATTAAAAAGAGCGATAGAGAAACATCCTGAGAATCTTGAGTATCGTGCAAAGTTGCTTGAGAACTATCATGCTTCGGATAACAAGGAAGCGTTTGAGGTTGCTGCGACTGAATTTTCTCAGCTAAACGGACCGGATAAAGAAGTGCTTTGGGAAAAGATTTCTGGCTGGGGTGGCAAGCTCCTTCCTGCCAGCCCATTATTTGCTAGCCCCGGGGTTGCCGCAGTTATTAAGGATGTTGCGTCTAAACCAGCTGAAATGGCGACTGATGCCATTGGTGATGCTAAAGAGTCTTCAGGTTTATCGGGTAAGTTAGGCATGGCAGCCGCAGCGGCCGCTGCAGGTGGTGTAGCGATAACGGCCGGTAAAGCATTTGCTGAAAATGCTCAGGACAAGTTAACGGATACGGTCTCAGGTGCTAAAGACTCGGCAGGCTCAGCAATCTCTGGTTTAACTGAAAAGCTTCCGGGTCTTGGCGATAGCTCAGATAATATTGCCGACGCAGTTGATACAAAGAGCGCGGAAGTATTGGATTTTGATGACATGGACTTAGATAGTCTGTTGTCGGCTGAAGATAATAAAAATGATGACGTTGCTACCGAATCAACCTCTATCGACGCTCCAAAGGTCGATCTTGATACTGGTTTTGAAGATGCGGACTTAGATTTTGCAATTCAGGATATGGCCAAGAAAGATGATTCATCGAGTGAGTCTAGCCTTGGTGGAGCAGCGGCTGCTATCGGAGGCGCCGCAGCCTTAGGTGGAGCAGCTATGGCTGCGTCTTCAACGACTGAGGCTTCTGATAGTAACGAAATGGATTTTGATTTCAGTGAGTTTGAAGTTGATGACGGTGATCAAGAAGATACAGCAACGGCTTTAGAATCAGCCGGTACTAATGATTTTGAGAGTTTAGATGACTTTGACTTTGGTCTTGATGATTCTGAAACAGAGACTGCGAAGGGGGAACTGAGCTCGACAAATCTGAACCTGGCTTTAGATGGTAGCGATGCAGGTGTTGGTAAGATTCTTCCTGAGAACAGCGTCTATAAAATGTCTGAAACTAAAGCAGAAAAAGACGATATTTTAGGTGAGATGGACGATGACTTATCCTTCCTTGATCTTGATAATAGTGCTGATACTGGCCTGATGGAAGCGCAGATTAGTACTAAGCTTGACTTAGCACGTGCTTACATGGATATGGGCGATGTTGAAGGTGCTCGCAGCACGTTGGAAGAAGTCATGGCGGAAGGTAACGACGACCAAAAGAAAGAAGCCAAAGAGTTGTTACACCAAACTGGCTAAAACAAAGTTTGAATGAATGATTAAGGCCGGGCATTTGCCCGGCCTTTTTTAATTCTAGCCTGATAGAATGCGTGAATCGAAACAGTAGTGATATGAATGAAATACGCAGCCTGCATAGAATACGATGGATCAGCCTACTTTGGCTGGCAATATCAAGATCACGCACCGTCGGTTCAAGGGGACATTGAGGCAGCAATCTCAAAGGTGGCCAATCATCCAGTGAAAGTGGTCTGTGCTGGTCGTACCGATACCGGTGTGCATGGTGTAGGCCAAATCATTCACTTTGAAAGCGACTCAAAGCGTACCATTGATGCATGGCAGTTTGGCACGAATAGCAACCTCCCGGATACCGTTGTAATGCGCTGGATAAAGCCGGTCGATGATACTTTCCATGCGCGTTTTTCAGCTGGCGCACGCCGCTACCGCTATATCATCTTAAATCGAGCCACCCGACCAGCTATTCTCAGCAAACGGGTATCATGGCACCGGCGTTCTTTAGATCATGAATTAATGCAAATCGCCTCACAATATCTATTAG
>CALAJG010000227.1 GCA_937923375.1 uncultured Leucothrix sp. | reverse complement strand
GTTTGACGTGCAATGATTTCTGCTAGTGCAACTGCTGAAGCCGGTACTAAGTTTGCTGGCTTCCAGATAACCGCATTACCAAACGCTAATGCGGGTGCTATCTTCCAAACAGCCGTTGCTGTTGGGAAGTTCCAAGGCGATATAATCGCCACAACCCCGACTGGTTCACGTGCGACATGAACTTCAACCCCCGCACGCACCGAGTCAGCGGTGTCCCCTATTTGTCGCAGTACTTCAGCTGCGTAATATGTGAAAAACTGGCCCGCACGGAAAATTTCACCCTTACCTTCTGCTAACGGCTTGCCTTCTTCACGTGCTAATAACTCACCCAGCTCAGCTGAACGGGCCATCATTTCTTCACCGATAGCATGTAAGATGCTTTGCTTTTGTTCTAAGCCAACTTTGGCCCACTCACCTTTTGCAGCGTGTGCAGCATCAAGCGCCATTTCCAACTGTGCAGTATCAGCCTGTGCATAGAGGCCGATGACATCGCTTAAGTCTGAAGGGTTACGGTTTTCAATTTCTGAAGCACCTGACATCCATTCGCCAGCGATGTAGTTTTGTTTGCTTTGAGTCATAGTTTTGTTTTCAACTGAGTTTAGTGAGAATTTGATTAGTGAGCGATGATAGCAGAATGGACTGGCAGCATCATTTATGTCAATCTTAAACAACTGAACTTAATTTCAATAATTCTGAAATTGAGAGAAGCCTTCCTAAAACATCTTTGGCGCTAAAATGAACATAAAACTAGATCTTTTACGATCTTTTATTACAGTGGCTGAGTGCGGGAATTTACAAGAGGCATCAGAGATACTAAGCCGCACTCCCTCGGCAATCTCCATGGGGCTGAAACAGCTGAAAGAACAATTAGGCGCTGAACTCTTCGAGACGGACCGAAAATCCAGCCTGACACCCATCGGCCGCTTTGTATTCCAAGAGGGTAGCCGCGCATTGACCGACTTCGATGAATCGATGAGCACTATTCAGCGTTTTGCCAACGGCGAAATGGGCGTTGTGAGAATCGCTACTGTACCTTCAGTTGCCACTCGCCTATTGCCCGCAGTCGTTCGTGAGTTTCGTCACCTTGCTCCTAATGTACGCTTAGAACTTCGTGATACAGACTCTGCCATGGTGGCAGCGGCGGTGCGAAATGGCAGCGTAGATTGCGGCGTCGCCAGTCTATCGCGGGTCTCCAACGATCTTGTTTGTGAATTGCTGTTAGAAGAACCATTCGGCGTAGTTTGCCGACCAGATCATCCGCTAGCTCAGTCTAAAAAGCCATTGTCCTGGAAGTCATTGGAAGGAGTCAGCTTTATCAGCAATGGCCTTTGTGCACAAATTCATGACAGCGACTTCAGCCGGGTTAACAGCAACACCACGGTACAAATCCATAACATCGCAACGCTGCTGAGTTTTATCCAACAAGATATGGGTGTGACGTTGTTGCCTCGTTTAGCAGTGCCTACACAAGATGAGTTTAGCTTTTTACCCCTTGCTGACAAGACCGCCGTCAGACAGCTATATTTCTTGCAGCAACGACATCATCGGCTAAGTCCGGCAGCACTAGCATTTAAAGCGGAAATCCAGAAAAAAGCCACGGCTAGTGCGGTGGCTAGTAAGTGCGATAACCAGATGATGAGGAGGAGACAAACTGGTTAGCTGACACTTTCCGAAACACGCGGGCTAGGGTGTTTCGATTTATTAACTGCTCTATCTAGGGGTAAAAAGAGCAGTATTTAAAGAGAAGAGTTATCAGTATTGTGGCTGCTTCTCTCAGGGTTGTAGGATTAAAGTATCACATGTAAATCAGAATTTCATTCAGCTTCTATTCAGTTTTCAGAACTATTTTTAAGCAACCGCAGTAAAATATACGTATTAACAATGAGCCACAATTTTCATTAAATAAATAATTTACCTCTAGGGATAAAAAAACTATCGACTATTATATTAGCCAATAGTGATTATTAGGCTTATTATGCTAATACGCATGTCTTATCATGCTCAAAAAGTACTCGAATGGTAATCTTCGGGTAACAAAGACTAAACCCTTTGTTGAAATGAAAGCCTAGGGCGGAGTCTTATCCACAATCACTGAGGAGAAGAAATCTATGGCTTTACAACCCCCATTAAAAGAACTCAGTATCGGTCTTGCAGAAGACGGATTCTATAAAGGGTTCAACAACATAGTGGCAATTGCCTCTAAAATAATCATCGCGTTAGTCGTCCTCTGGTGTCTTATAACACCCGAGTCTGCCGCTAAAGTATTGGGCGATTTGAAAAACTGGTCTTTCGCAAATCTTAATTATTACTACACTTACACAGTGGCATTTTATCTGATCGTCTGTTTGATTATCGCCATTTACCCGAAGTGGGGTAAAACCAAGCTCGGTACGGCCGACGGCGTGCCAGAGTTCTCAAACTTCTCCTGGTTCTCAATGATGTTTGGTGCGGGTATCGGTATCGGCATGTTGGGTTATGCCACAGGCGAGCCGATGTGGCACATGGGTGATAACCCAGAAATTCGCATGAGCGCAGGCTTAGTTAAAGATGCCTTTGCAGCCGCTGGTATAACGCTTGCTGAAGGCGCTGACCTTTGGGCAGAATACGCCAAGCAAGTTGCAGCGGGGTCAATCACCGCTATTGATGGACTCTCTATCCCTAAGACAGCCTCCACAATCCCCGCCGTTTACGACTACGTGTTTCTACACTGGGGTTTTGCTGCTTGGGCTTGCTATGCGCTAGTCGGTATCTCTCTTGCGTTCTTCGCATACAGACGCGACTTACCGTTGACAATACGTTCCACGCTAGCCCCTATTTTCGGGCGCAGTTTAGAAGGCCCCTTGGGACACGTCATCGATATTACTGCGGTAGTCGCAACCATATTAGGTATTAGCCAAACGATAGGTCTTGGTCTAGGTGCATTCGCATCCGGTTTATACAACATTTCCGGAGCAGAATGGTTAGTCACCAATGGTGAGCCTACAACCGCGGCCTTGTTGCTTGCATTGGGTGTCGTCATGTTGTTGTCAACACTGTCTGCTTTGTCGGGTGTTGGTAAAGGTATCAAATGGTTAAGTAACATCAACATGGTGCTGTCATTTGGATTACTGGCATTCTTCCTGATTTTCGGCGCCACCATGTTTGCCTTTGAGCTGCTCGGTAAAGGTCTGTTCAATTACATCATCCACTTACCAGCACTTACGTTTACCGTATTCCCCGCTGAGGGCGCAGGTAGTCCGGGCGAGTGGCAAGGTTGGTGGTCAATCTTCTACTGGGCATGGTGGATCGCGTTTGCCCCATTCGTTGGTATCTTCCTAGCGCGGATCTCTAAGAATCGCACCATCCGTGAATTTGTTTTAGGTGCTGTTTTAGCTCCTTCCATGATGTGTTTCTTCTGGTTTACCCTGCTGGGTGGAACAGCGATTGATTTGGAATTAAATGGCGCGGCAAACGGCGCAATTTATGCGGAAAGCCTAACGGCCCAGCTCTACGCCGTCATCAATATTATGCTGTCAGCTGATCTTGCAAAGATCATGTCAGCGCTCATCGTGATATTGCTATTAACCTACCTCGTTACCTCTGCCGACTCGGCGGTACTGGTGGTTAATACGATTAATGCGGGCGGTGAGCCTGGAGCAGCGGGCAA
>CALAJG010000226.1 GCA_937923375.1 uncultured Leucothrix sp. | reverse complement strand
AAGTTTGCCGTTCATTTCTTCGTTAACACGCTTTTCAAGTAACGTAGCCGCAATACCTTTTGGGTGCTTGTCGGTGTTAGTAACGTGAGCAAATTTAATTTTAGTTTCGCCGGCGTCGCAAGCTGCGAATGCCGCACTGCTGCCTAACATGAGCACGCTTCCGATGACCGCAGCTATTAGAGTTTTTTGCATTTGATTTCTCCTCTTACTATTTAAACATTAGATGTTTCGACTTAGCCCGAAACTGAAACTATCTTAACAACTCTAGCTTGATTCACAAAGCAGAACCTATGTAAACAAGTAGATAACCGCCAACTCACTTTTTCAGGTAGAGCATACCGGAACCCACTAACAACCCCCAAAATGCCCCTGATACACCAAATAACGTCATCCCAGATGCAGCTGCCAAAAATGTAACTGCAGCTGCTGGCCTGGTTTCCTCATACTTAAACGCTGCTACCGCAGACCCGGAAAAAGCTGCAACTAATGCTAACCCTGCCACCGCCTCAATCAACACAACCGGCGCAAGACTTACAAAGGCCACAGTTACACCAGTGAAAACGCCCAGAATAATACTTCCAATGCCAAAAAAGACTGCAGAAATATAGCGCTTATTCCGATCTTCACCCCCCTCTTCACTCGCCATCATCGCGGCGACAATGGCTGATAAGTTTACAGCGTGCGAACCAAAGAATGCGCCGAGTATTGAGAATAGACCGGTTGTAGCAATCAGTGGTGATGCAGGGGTTTCGAACTGATTAGCTTTTAACACAGCGATGCCGGGAATATTTTGCGAAGCCATGGTGACAATAAATAATGGCAACGCAATACTAAACATGGACTCGATGGAGAAAGCGGGGGTTACCCAAAGTACTGATGGCGTCAAACTATCGCTGAGTGTAGTTTTCCAGTCCTCAGGAAATTCAACCCCTATAATTACGACAGCTATAAACGCTAACAATGAGAATGGTACAGCTAACGTTCGATTCAACCAGCCTCCGATTATCCAAGCAATCACGATGGGTAATCCGAACCAGGGATTAAATGCGATGGCCTTGAACGGGGCTAAGCATAACGTTAATAAAACGCCGGCAAGTAATGCATTGGCTAAAGGACTTGGAATGGCTTCAACGGCACGGCCTAATGGCTTCCAAACACCTGCCAGAACCAATAGAAAACCGCAGATTAAAAAAGCACCAACGGTTGTTTCAAAGCCACCTGAGAAAGAGGCAGAGGATGCCAGTAATGCAGCACCGGGAGTAGACCACGCCACACCGACGGGCATTTTAGTTTTCAAACTTAGAATGATGCTGCAAAGTCCCATAGAAATTGCAGCAATCATTAGTCCTGATGTGGCCTGAGCATCAGTGGCACCGACGCTACGCAGGCCTTGTAATACGACAGCAAATGATGATGCAAATCCTACAAAAGCGGCAAGCAAGCCAGTAAAGACTGACTGAGGATTTACATCATTCATTTATTTATTCGATTAGCCACCTAATAGTTGAGTACGTAAGTTAGCCTGAACCGGCGTGTTTGACAACCAAATTCCAAATAGCGCTTCTTTAAATGCAGCAGAACGAATCGTCTCTACCCGCTTGCCGTTACGAATAATGTGCACGCCGCTGCCTGGCATATTGGTCAGTTCATAAATGTCGCCAGGGCCAACGCCTTTATCAAAGGTAGCGAGCATTTTATCAATTTCAGCCTTGATTGGCGCAGTTTTTCCGCCAGTACCTACATGGAAACCTTGCATGGTTGCCTGCTTCATTTTTGCTGGGGTAATAAAATTTGAAGTGATCGCTAAACGAATACTCATTGGCTCGTCTGCTTTCATAATAGCCGCTGCGTCTTTGCTCTTTTTTGTAAGATACAGACCTGCCAAGTATAGTTTGACTACCCATGCTCTTTTACGAACACCCATACCGTTCAGTACCATGGTTTTACCACCGTATTGAATTTGAGCTGGCATTTGGCTACCTGCCGCAGCCGCAGCGCTTGCTTGACTGGTAACGAATGCCAGCATCAGCGCGGCTACTATCGTGTAGATTGTTTTCATTTTCCTCTCCTTGATTTTACTTCTTGGTTGTACATCATAAGATGATCAGCCTCTGGATTTGGCCCACTGAAAACTTCAAACCCCTTTTCAGTGGCACCAGATTCGCTGATTGTGTTACGTATTTAAGCGACTGACGATTTTCGCCTTTAATTCAATCGCTCAAATACAGTGGCAACGCCCATGCCCATACCAATACACATAGTTGCAAGACCTACCGAGGCATCCTGCTCTTCTAGTATGTTCAGAAGCGTTGTAGAGATACGCGTACCAGAACACCCTAATGGGTGACCTAGTGCAATCGCGCCCCCTTTAATGTTCACATGATCTTCCATGCGATCCATCAACTTCAAGTTCTTCAGTACGGCCAAACCTTGGGCAGCAAAGGCTTCATTTAGTTCGATGTATTCGATATCATCCATCTTCATGCCAGCGCGTTTGAGTGCTTTCTGTGTGGCAGGCACTGGACCAAAACCCATGATTGCAGGATCACAGCCCGCCGTCGCCATACTAACGATACGAGCACGAGGCTTCAGACCAAGCTCTTCTGCTTTAGCCGCTGACATCACCAGCATGCCTGATGCACCATCAGAAAAGCTCGACGATGTTCCAGCAGTTACTGTGCCGACTTTGGGTACAAATGATGGCGGTAGAGTCGCAAGCTTTTCAGCTGTCGTATCAGGACGAATAACTTCATCCGCTGTTACCATGATCTTAGAACCATTAGCCGAGTGGCCTTCAATTGGAATAATCTCATTATCCCAAAGGCCATCAGTCGCTGCCTTAGCTGCTCGTTGATGTGAACGCGCACCAAAAGCATCCTGCTGCTCTCGCGAAATGCCATTGATTTTACCCAGCATTTCAGCCGTGATACCCATCATCATACTGGCCTTAGCCGCGTACTTTGACATCTCTGCATTAATATCCACACCGTGCATAATTGAGATATGCCCCATATG
>CALAJG010000225.1 GCA_937923375.1 uncultured Leucothrix sp. | reverse complement strand
CATTTGAGTACGAAGGTCCTCGAGGTCAAAGCCCTTGCCTTTATTTAGTTTTTTGGCTAGCTGCTGCGCCTGCTTATGGTCAACATTTCGCTGCGCTTCCTCAACCAAAGAAACAACGTCGCCCATACCCAGTATGCGCGATGCGATTCTATCAGGATGAAATGGCTCCAAAGCATCGAGCTTCTCACCCATACCAATGAATTTTATGGGCTTGCCCGTTATCTGGCGAACAGAAAGCGCTGAACCGCCACGTGCATCACCGTCCGCTTTAGTCAGAATGACTCCAGTTAGCGGCAACGCTTCACCGAAGGCTTTAGCCGTATTAGCAGCATCCTGACCGGTCATACTATCTACGACAAAAAGTGTCTCTACCGGATTGATAGCCCCATGGATCGCTTGAATCTCATCCATCATTTCAGCATCGATCGCCAAACGGCCGGCCGTATCCACAATCAACACATCAAGATGTAAGCGCTTCGCTTCTGCCAACGCCTCAGTGGCAATCGCAACCGGTGACTCGCTTGTCGTGCTGCCGATGAATATAACATCAGTTTGTTGTGCCAGCGTTTCTAGCTGTTTGATAGCCGCCGGACGATAAACGTCACAGCTCACCACACCAACACTCTTCTTCTCGCGATCCTTGAGTAACTTAGCCAGCTTACCAGCCGTTGTCGTTTTACCTGCACCTTGCAATCCAGCCATCAACACCACAGCCGGTGGCTGGGCGCTAAGGTCCAGTGACTCATTAGCCTGACCCATCGTCTCGACTAATTCATCATTTACGATCTTGATTAAGGCCTGACCAGGCGACAAACTGGAAATTACTTCCTTACCGACCGCGCGTTCTTTGACTCGATTGACAAAGCTTTTGACTACCGGCAACGCAACGTCAGCTTCCAGCAACGCCATGCGCACTTCACGCATCGCGTCTTTAATATTGTCTTCAGTCAGGCGCGCCTGACCGCGTAATTTCTTAACCGTAAGGGAGAGACGATCGCTTAAATTTTCAAACATATTTCAGCACGTGTAAGTTGTTATGGTAGTTCTCAAAAGATACACAAGAACGGATGACTTGTCAGATTAGTATTCTTATTAAATACGCCCTATGCACAAAGCTGCTTACATTATACCATTATGCTTTCAGAATTTTCACCTGAACCAGAATAATGATAACAATTGGTAGCATCGCGATTTTACTGTATTTCCTCGCCTGGGTGGCATTAGCTAGCCAATGGCGTGCAAAACTAAATCGTACACAAGTGCCTGCACTATCCCGATACTATTTAACCCTATGGATTGGCGCTGCTATATTGCACGCTGTCTTTTTATATTCACCTCTGATCCACCAACAAAATCTAGCGTTAGACTTTATGAGTGCGGCATCCCATATCATGTGGCTGGCGGGACTCGTCTTGCTAATCAGTAGTTTAAAGCAAAACTTTGAAAGCCTAAATGTATTCACCTTGCCATTTATCGGTATCGCCTTAGCTTTACAGGTGTTAACCGCAAAAAACAATAGTTCTGAATTGGTGTTGAGTAGTGGCGTCGGTATTCATATTTTTTCTGCCCTAATGGCCTACAGCATGCTGATGATAGCAGCCATCCAGTCACTAATCCTGGCCTACCAACACAAACAATTGCACGCTCACCAAACCAACACATTTCTTCAGTCACTGCCGCCGTTACAAACCATGGACTCATTATTGTTTAGATTTATTGGCACCGGACTGGTACTGCTAAGCATCGCTTTGATCACCGGCTTCATCTATCTGGAGAATCTATTTGGCCAGCACGTCGGTCACAAAACCATCTTATCCATCATTGCCTGGCTAGTATTTTCAGCGCTATTGATTGGCCGCTGGCGTTATGGCTGGCGGGGTCTGAGTGCAGTACGTTGGACGCTGAGCGGCTTTGGCTTACTCATGCTAGCGTTCTTTGGCACTAAGTTTGTCCAAGAGTATTTGTTAGCCTCGTGAACATCGACAGCATCCCCTTAGGGCTTTTATTCTTTATTTTATTCATTCTGTTTTTACTATCCGCCTTTTTCTCTGGATCAGAAACGGCGCTAATGGCACTCAACCGTTATAAGCTCAAACATCTGGCAAAGAGTAAAAAAGGCGCAAGACTCGCTCTAAAATTATTGCAAAAACCTGATCGCTTAATTGGCCTTATTCTCTTAGGCAACAACCTAGTTAACATTTTAATTACACAATTAGCCACCCTGATTGGCTTTAGACTGGGCGGCAGTGTCGGGGTCGCTATCGCGACAGGCGCATTAACTTTTATGCTATTAATTTTTGCAGAAGTTACCCCTAAAACAATCGCTGCTTTGAAGTCTGAGTCTATTGCCTTTCCTGCCGCCTATATTTACACACCTCTTCTGAAGATTGCCTACCCAATGGTTTGGCTAATCAACTTGATGGCAAATTCGATTGTAAAGTTATTTGGTGTTGACCCAAAAGATGCCAGTCTGGAATCACTAAGCCATGAAGACTTGAAAGCAGTAGTCAACGAGGCTGGCGACCTGATTCCCAGCAACCATCAGGATATGCTGGTCAATGTACTTGATATGCAATCAACTACAGTCGAAGACATTATGATCGCCCGCCCTGACGTGCTGGGCATCGATATTGATGAGGACTGGAACGATATCGAAGAGGAAATCCTTCACACCCATTTTAGCCGATTACTGATATATCAAGGGCAACTCGACAACGTACTCGGCTTTGTTAATATCCGTTCGTTACTGCCTTTACTTCACGAAGATCGTCTTAGCCGCGAAGGTCTGATGGAGACTATAAAGCCCGCTTACTTCACACCCGCAGGCACAGTGCTGACCCAACAGCTTATCAATTTTCAATCAGAGAAACGCCGCATAGCGTTGGTGGTCGATGAATATGGTGATATTCAAGGTTTGGTCACGCTTGAAGGTATTTTAGAGGAGATTGTTGGTGCGTTCTCCCCAACGGCATTTGATAGCGAACTCATCCCTCAGGAAGATGGTACAATCTGGGTTGATGGCGGAGTGCATATTCGCGAGCTAAATCGTCAATTAGCCATCGAACTACCCACAGAGGGAGCTAAAACAATTAACGGACTGGTAACCGAGCACCTCGGCTCTATCCCTGGCCCTGGGGTTACCATACTGGTTAACAACTACCCGCTTGAAATCAGACAAACCCGTAATAATGCGGTAAAAACACTGATCCTTTATCCTCAAATTCAGAGAAAATCTCAGCCAGACGAGTCAGGTGAACAATAATGGCTAAAAGCAAAACACAATACGTTTGCACTGCTTGTGGCTCTGTCCATAATAAGTGGGGTGGACAGTGCAGTGACTGCAGCGAGTGGAACACCTTACAAGAAGAAGCGGTTATTGCCCCTGCTCCTACGCCTGTCCAATCACCACATCGCTCAGGCTATGCTGGCACAGAAAGCAATAGAATCAAGTCTATTAGCGACATCGAGTTCAAAAAGGATGAACGCACCCACACCGGCCTTTCTGAACTGGATCGGGTACTAGGTGGTGGCTTAGTAACAGGTTCTGTGATTTTGATTGGAGGCGATCCTGGAATCGGCAAGTCAACTATCTTACTTCAGACTTTATCCAACCTGACACAAGCAAAGACATTATATGTCACCGGTGAAGAGTCCTTGCAGCAAGTTTC
>CALAJG010000224.1 GCA_937923375.1 uncultured Leucothrix sp. | reverse complement strand
GAAGAATATCGCGAATGGCTGCACCCGTAGGTGAGGTGATAACGCCTATCGAACGTGGCAACTTGGGTAATGGCTTTTTGCGTTCTGTATCAAATAACCCCGCCGCAGACAGCTTAGTTTTAAGTGCTTCGAACTGTCGTTGCAGCTCGCCAGCACCCGCTTCTTCCATGTGCTCAACGATGATCTGGAACTCGCCGCGAGGTTCATACAAGCCTATCTTGGCGCGTACCCTCACCAGCATGCCATTGGCCGGTTTAAGCCGTAATGCTAAGTTGCGATTGCGAAACATGGCACAGCGAACCTGCGCTTTCTGATCTTTTAACGAGAAATAGAAATGGCCGGAAGCAGGGCGCGAGAAATTAGAAATCTCGCCCTCTAACCACAACACGCCAAAGCTCCGCGATAACATCAACGCCACTTCTGAGTTGAGGTCTGAAACACTGAGTATGGTACGGTGCTCGTTAGCGAAATCCATTTTTTCTGTTGCTATCCTTTATTGAATTGATGAAGCCGAAAAAGCCGGATTAAAATCCGGCTTTCGTAATGATTATGTGATGCTGCTCTATCCCAAAATAGTATCGGGATATCTCCCGGATGGGTAGGGTAGCTTTAGAAATTTGGCCCCGCTTTTTTGGCTGCCTCAGCCTGCTTCAACGACAAGCTAGTGTGTAACATAATCTGTTTAAGGTATTTCTCAGCTTTATCCGTTTCATTTTTTTTAAGTGCTTTTTCGGCTTTTTTCATTAGACTGCCTGTGGTTGTCCAAGGGTAGCCAGACTTCTTAGCTGCCTTTATGGCTGCGGCTGCTTCGTCCAAGGTAACTGCGCTTGCGCTACTTGCAGCAAGTGACAATGCCAATCCGGCAATGATTAAATTAAGCTTCATGATTCCTCCAGTTTTTCGTACTCAATGAAGGCCTATTGATTAGGCTATTATGTGTCATGGCTATTGATATCAGTTTACCCTAAAGAGGTCAATGGTTATAATGAGGCGCTTATTTTAGGAAAGTCCGCTGCCAAGTACCCCGGAGGTTACATGCGAATTCTTGAAGAAGCACTCACGTTTGACGATGTGCTACTCGTCCCCGCTCACTCGCTTGTTTTGCCCGCCGAAGTGAGCCTCGCCACCCAACTAACACGTGAAATTCGCTTAAATATCCCGATGGCGTCTGCCGCGATGGATACGGTCACTGAGTCCAAGTTAGCCATTGCGTTGGCTCAGGAAGGTGGCATAGGCATGATTCATAAAAACATGTCAATTGAAGCGCAAGCTGCCGACGTGCTTAAAGTAAAGAAATTTGAAAGCGGTATAATCAAAGATCCCTTTACTGTAACGGCTGACACCTCAGTTCATGACGTTATTGAGTTAACGTCGCTACACAACATCTCTGGTGTGCCGGTTATTGCTGGGGATAATGACTTAGTGGGAATTGTCACCTCGCGGGATTTGCGTTTTGAAACTAATCACAAGCAGCCCGTTAGCGAAATCATGACGCCCAAAGATAAATTGGTCACTGTCAAAGAGGGCGCTGAGAAAGAAGAAATCCTACGCCTGTTGCATCAGCACCGCATTGAGAAAATCTTAGTGGTTGATGATGCGTTCAAACTCAGCGGCTTGATTACTGTAAAAGACATTCAAAAGTCAACTGATCACCCCGATGCCTGTAAAGACGATAGCGGTAGTTTACGAGTCGGCGCAGCGGTTGGTGTCGGACACGGCACGGAAGATCGCGTGGCGGCTTTAGTTGAAGCCGGTGTTGATGTCATTACCGTTGATACGGCACATGGGCATTCACAAGGCGTTCTTGAACGCATCAAGTGGGTTAAACAAAACTTCCCTGATGTACAGGTGATTGGCGGGAATGTGGCAACGAGTGATGGTGCCTTGGCCTTGGTGACAGCAGGTGCAGATGGGGTAAAAGTTGGTATTGGTCCAGGCTCAATTTGTACTACCCGTGTCGTTGCAGGCGTGGGTGTGCCACAAATTTCTGCGGTTATGAATGCGGCGGCGGCGCTTAAAAGTACTGGCGTACCACTGATAGCTGACGGCGGTATTCGCTATTCAGGCGATGTGGCTAAAGCGCTGGCAGCGGGTGCGCACTCGGTCATGCTAGGTAGCATGCTGGCGGGAACTGACGAAGCGCCAGGGGAAGTCATTCTTTATCAAGGTCGTTCTTACAAGACCTACCGCGGTATGGGGTCACTCGGAGCGATGGCAAAAGGGTCTAGCGATCGATATTTCCAAGAGTCAGAAAATGCCGTTGATAAGCTCGTTCCGGAAGGTATTGAAGGGATGGTTGGACACAAAGGCCCCATCACAAATATCCTCCATCAAATCAGTGGCGGCATTCGTGCCAGTATGGGTTATGTCGGCTGTGGAAACTTGGATGATATGCGAACTAAGCCACAGTTTGTTCGCATCACTGGTGCAGGTATGAAAGAGTCTCACGCTCACGACGTGACCATTACTAAAGAAGCGCCAAACTATCACAGCTAAGAACCCTAGGCTAACAAGCGATACTAAGTAGCTCACAATTATCACCTCTTACAGGCACCTGATATGTCAAATAACATTCATGATGATCGCATTCTGATTCTGGACTTCGGTTCTCAATATACGCAGTTGATTGCGCGGCGGGTGCGTGAAGTTGGGGTTTATTCTGAGATCTATCCCTGGGATATTGATGATGCAAGCATTCGCGCTTTTAATCCAAAAGGCATTATTTTATCGGGTGGTCCCGAGTCTGCACATTTGCAAGATGCCCCAGCTGCACCGCAGCTAGTGTTTGATTTACAAGTTCCGGTATTGGGTATTTGTTACGGTATGCAAACTATGGCTGAGCAGCTAGGGGGGCAAGTTGTCAGCTCAGATCATCGCGAGTTTGGTTATGCCAAAGTCAGAGCGCGTGGTCACACGGCGCTGTTAAAAGATATTCAGGATGAAGTCACTGAAGAAGGCTTTGGTCTGCTAGATGTTTGGATGTCACACGGTGACAAGGTTGAGACGATGCCAAATGGTTTCAAACTGATGGCTAGCTCTGACAATGCGCCAATTGCGGGCATGGCGGATGAGTCCAGGCAATATTATGGTATCCAGTTTCACCCCGAAGTGACTCACACCAACCAAGGTGGCCAAATACTAGAGCGTTTTGTGCGCGAGATTTGTGGTTGTGAAGGACTGTGGACTGCGCAAAATATTATCACCGATTCTATTGCGCGAGTGAAAGCTCAGGTGGGTGATGACGAGGTGATTTTAGGGCTGTCTGGTGGTGTTGACTCTTCTGTGGTTGCCGCTTTATTGCATGAAGCTATCGGCAAGCAGCTTACCTGTGTCTTTGTGGATACCGGTTTGTTGCGATTGAATGAAGGCGACCAGGTGATGGCAACTTTCGCTGAGCATATGGGTGTTAAGGTGATTCGGGTAAAT
>CALAJG010000223.1 GCA_937923375.1 uncultured Leucothrix sp. | reverse complement strand
TCGTTACGGGCTCTACTACTTCCGTGAGAGCTTATTCGAGGCTATTCCCGAACTCTATCGCTATTTTGAGCGTGCCATGCGCAATAGTTATGGTAAAGGGGCGATCACAATACCCAGCTTCCTACGCTTTGGCTCATGGATCGGGGGAGACCGGGATGGTAATCCTTTTGTTACAGCGTCAGTGACCAGAAATGCTATTCGTTTGGGTATGCAGGAAGCGCTGCATGAATACATCAAACACGTCGATAAGTTACGTAATATTCTGTCTCATTCCACAGAGTTTATAATGCCGACAGAGGAGTTTGTTCACTACCTCGCCTCTGAGAACCAAAGGGTTGGCAATCGTTTACTGGCTACGCGTACCCATCAATTAAACGAAGAACCGTATCGTCGTTTATTGACTATCATGCGCCACAAACTTAAGCACACTTTGCGTATCGTAGAACAGCGATTAGATGGTGAGCGAGCCGTGCCGCCGGAAACAGCGTATCGGGATGCCACGCAGTTTCGCAACGAGCTTCATATTATTGATCGCTCGGTGCGAAGTCATAATGATCATTTGATTGCGGGGCGCGAATTAAAAGATCTTATTCGTTTGGTAGAGACCTGTGGTTTTGGTCTGTACCAACTTGACATACGCCAAGAATCCACGATTCATAGTGAAACTGTGGCAGAGTTGCTGCAATTAAATGGTTTATCGAGTGACTATCTAGGTTTAGCCGAGGAAGACAAGCTACAGCTGCTCGGTGAGTTACTGTTGCGTAAACATTTACCGATGCCGCATCGTCCTGACATGAGTCAACAAAGCCGCGAGACGCTTGAAGTATTTGATACGATGCTCGAAATGCGACTTGAAGCTGGGCAGGATATTTTTGGTAGCTATGTTATCTCTATGACACATCTCGCTAGTCATATTATGGAGGTTATGCTGCTAGGTAAGGCAGCGGGACTGGTAGGACTTAACAGTCAGGGGGAGCTGTATTGCGATCTTGTAGTTTCTCCATTGTTTGAGACTATCGAAGATTTGCGCCATATCCGCAGTGTATTAACCAATCTTTTAGAAAATACTACGTATCGTTCTTTGTTGAAAACATCCGGTGATTTGCAGGAAGTTATGCTTGGCTATTCTGACTCCTGCAAAGATGGGGGCATTCTCGCATCAAACTGGAATTTATATAACGCTCAAGGCGAAGTTATTGAGCTAACGGAGCGTTATGGTGTTGCCTGCCGACTGTTTCATGGGCGAGGTGGTACCGCTGGTCGTGGCGGTGGGCCAACGCATGAAGCGATTGTGGCGCAACCCCCTGATACGATTCAAGGACAGATTAAGTTTACTGAGCAGGGTGAAGTGCTGGCAGCCAAGTACAGCAATGTTGAAACGGCTGTTTACGAGTTGTCTGTTGGCTGTACTGGCTTGTTAAAAGCCAGTCGCGGCATCATAGAGAAGCAGGGCGCTTACGCCCAGTCATACCATGAAGTGATGCAAGAATTAGCGAAAATCGGTGAGCAAAGTTTCCGAGATTTGACTGACGATAGTCCGGCTCTGATGGATTATTTCTACGAAGCAACGCCAGTGCAGGAGTTTGGTCAGCTAAACATTGGCTCCAGACCTTCTCATCGCAAACAAACTGTTCGTGATAAATCGTCAATTCGCGCTATTCCTTGGGTCTTTGGATGGGCTCAAGCCAGGCATACTTTGCCCGCATGGTATGGGATCGGTAGCGCCTTAAAACACTTTCAGAAAAATCATGAAAATGGTGAAGCGCAACTTAAAGAAATGGTTCAGGAGTGGCCTGCTTTTCATTCTTTATTAAGCAATACACGCATGGCATTGTTTAAGGCTGAAATGGATATTGCTAAGGCGTACTCTGGGTTAGTGCTGGACAGATCCAATGCGAAAACTATATACACTCAGATTAAGCAGGAGTTTGAATTAACTGTCGAAGAAGTGCTGCGAGTCTCGGGTTTAGATGGACTTCTGGATGACGCGCCCTTGCTACATTATTCATTATCGCGGCGTGATCCTTATCTTGATCCTTTAAATCATATCCAAATTACACTGATAAAACGGCATCGAGAATTTTTGGTGGCAGAAGGGCAGGATGCAGAATCACCATGGCTTGATCCTCTTCTGCGAACAATTAATGCAATTGCTTCAGGAATACGTAATACAGGTTAAATCGGTATAGCTCTTTTGGAATAATTATAAATAGTGATTATAGCGGTAACTTACTAGCCATCTGTGTGTATGCCATGATAAATTCGGCGCTATGTTAGAGTATCTGCCGATACATGCAGGACCAATCCAGATGTGATCATGAGTTTCAGCAAACTAACGTAACTGAAACGATCAATTATTAAGAGGGAGCAATCACTTATGTCCGATTTGAGAGACGCCGCACTTCGTTATCATGCCGAGCCAAAACCTGGCAAGCTTGAAGTGAATATTACTAAGCCAACAGCCACCCAATATGACTTATCCCTTGCTTACTCTCCGGGTGTGGCTGAGCCGTGTTTAGAAATTAAAAATAATCGCGACGATGCATATAAGTACACTGGCAAAGGTAATTTGGTTGCGGTGATAACTGATGGTTCAGCCGTGTTGGGTTTAGGCAATATTGGTGCACTAGCGGGTAAGCCGGTGATGGAAGGCAAGGGAGTGTTGTTTAAGCGTTTTGCTGGTATCGATGTGTTTGATATTGAAGTGAGCACGACTAATACCGATGAATTTATTCAAACTGTGGCAAATATTGCTGACACTTTCGGCGGCATTAATCTTGAAGATATTGGTGCCCCTCGTTGTTTTGAAATAGAGCAACGTCTCAAGGAAATGCTGGATATTCCAGTATTTCATGACGACCAACATGGTACTGCGATCATCATCGCTGCGGGTATGGTCAATGCGTTAAAGCTACAGGGTAAGAAGCTTGAAGACGCTAAAATCGTTTGTCTCGGCGCTGGGGCAGCAGGAATTGCTTCATCCAACCTGTTAATGGGGATGGGGGCTGATAATGAAAATATTACACTAATCGATCGTAAGGGTATTATTCATACAGGTCGCAGCGACTTAACGAAAGAAAAGCAGATGTCTGCAGTAACGACCGATAAACGTACCCTTGAAGAAGCTTGCGAAGGTGCGGATGTGTTTATTGGCCTATCCGGGCCTGATTTGATGACGGCTGATATGTTGAAGTCGATGGCGCCGAATCCTGTGGTTTTTGCACTTTCAAATCCTAATCCTGAGATTTCACCAGAGCTTGCACATGCAACGCGTGATGACTTGATTATGGCAACAGGTCGTAGTGATTATCCAAACCAAGTAAACAATGTTTTATGTTTTCCGTTCATCTTCCGCGGGGCGTTGGATGTACGTGCTAGTGACATCAACATGGAAATGAAAATTGCCGTTGTTAAAGCGCTCACTGATCTGACAATGGAACCAGTTCCTCAATCAGTGAAGGATGCTTATGGTAAGACTGACATGTCATTTGGCAAGGATTACATTATCCCTACACCGCTTGATCCTCGTTTAGGTGAACGAATTCCTGAGGCAGTGTCACAGGCTGCGCGAGTCACTGGGGTGGCTAGAATATAACCAAAGTGATGGATGTTCGTTCTTCCTTAAAACCCGCATAGCGGGTTTTTTTGTACCCTTTAGGTGAACTATCTCTTAAAAACTACCGCTGATCGTTACACTGATTGTTGCCATAATTTTCTAACTTCATCATCAGGTGGTTGATCGATACTGAGTTATTTTCAGTGTTGAACTTCTATTTGTTCCTAATATAAAAATAGCACTAGAAAAATTCTAAGGAGATACAATGAACAAGGCTGTTCTTACAACGTTGGCTATGTCGTCAATTCTAGTTTTATCCGGTTGTTCAAGTTCGGGATCAAGTCGATCCAGCCATGATGGATACAGTGCCTATGGAAATAGTTGTCCTACGTGTGGACCAGGCAGCTATGCAGTTAAGCATGGTCACAATGGCCAGCGTTCAGGTGCCTCTGGCTTCGGTGGTGTTGCCACAATTGCTGGTGCTCTGTTAGTGGGTGGTTTGCTTATAAACGCACTTGATGACGATGATGATTCTGGTAGTCATAGTAAATAATAAATAAAACAATGATTTAGCTATTCATTGTTAAAAAAGTTTATAAAGTTAATAATATTAAAGCCCGGTTCCGGGCTTTTTTTCTGCTTGTAAAGTAGGCTATCCCAGAAACTATACCGCTAGTCTTAACGCTGATTGTTTGATCTCCCCAAGTTGGCCAACATTCTTAGGGATCAGTTTTTCCCGAGATACTCTGCTGGTTTCGGCCTGACTGATTTGTTTTTAAATAATAAATTGCACATGCTCTTAAAGGAGATACAATGAATAAGGTCGTTCCTACAATTTTAACGATGTCCGCGTTGTTGTTTGCTGCTGGTTGCTCAAGTACTAACTCAGGCCATTCGTCTCATAACAGTGTGAGAGCAACTCACGCTTCTTACATCAATCAGGCTCAAACAAACTGTGCTGCTTGTGGTGCCGGTCAACATTCAGCGGCTCATGTACATGGTAATCGTGTTAGCAATGGCGCAGCGGTAAGACACTCTCATTCAGGGGCTGCAGGACATACACATAATGGGTATACAGCTGGATATGGTTACACCGTCGACGCGGGTGTAGCAGCTGGACGTAATACTATGGTTGGCGCTGGTCTGAATGCTGGTGTAAGCACGGGTATTAATACGGGAGTAAGCGTTGGCACAGGGGCCGTAGCGGCTTCTGGTGGCAGCGGTGGTTCAGCCTTGGTTAAGGTGGCCGGTGCATTGTTGATCGGTGGTTTGATCTACAATGCTGTGAAAGATGACGACGACGATAATAACAATGGTGGCAATAACGGCGGTGGTGATTGCGGCACGCCAGGTAAAAAGCCATGTTAATGCTATAAAGCAACCGCGATAATCAGCCGCTGTGGATAATTTTTACAGCGGCTTTTTTATTTCTTTTTATATGCAAGAGAAATGAGCCTAATCTAATCCCTGTGTTACATATAAGAACAAGTTAAGTTAGAAGCTCCGGAACCTATGAGTCTGATTCATTCTCTCCGAAGAGTGGTATGCGTTTTGCTAGTTTATGCAATGGGTATTGTTACTGCACACGCAAATTTTGATTGGCAAAATTTTGAAACACTTTTTGAAAACGGCCAATACGTCACAGCCATTGAAAAACTGGATACTCATCTAGGGATCTCGCGTGAAAAGCAAGATGACAAGGAATGGACGCTTTCTTTGTTGCGCGGGGCTAAACTCAGGGCTGCTGTGCATCAACAGGGTTCAGCAATCAACTATTTGCTTTACAATCAGTGGCCTGAAGCAAAGTTGCCACATGCCATATTAAATTTAGCATTGGCCAGAGAATATGAAGCTTATTACCTTCAAAGTGCAAAGTCTTTCCAGAATCAAAGCATTAAGGAGTTAACAGATAAAGCAAAAGATAAGCATAATGGAATAAACTTAATTGATAAGATTAGTTACCATTATCAACTCGCTTACGAGATTGCTTATAGAAATAACTTTAGTACGCAGCAGGCTGAAACCTATCTAACACAAGGGGACTACCCCGTAACCGTTAGAAGATACTTGTCCGATGTAGTCGCTGCTTACTGGCTACATTTTCTGGCGGATGATACTTTTTGGACGAGTCAACAAAAGCAGTCGCTTAGCTTAATAAAATTATCTGGGTTACTCAACTTTAGTAAACTGGAAAATTTAACACTAAAGCATCCATTACTGCGTGTAAAAAAACTGAGTCAGCAACTGATTAGTAAACATTTGCAATTTGGCAATCAGGAAGAAGTTTTTGAGGTTAAACGATTTTATACAAAGCTTTTGACCCGCTATTTTGACGATAAAAAAGGCATTGTGCAGCTGAGCCACTACCTGAGCGATCAGCTGCGTGAACTAGGTACACAATACCCTTGGTGGACAATGGGTCAATTTCAATTGGCGTTATTGCAACAGAAACTGCTTAAAAACAGACAGCCACTCACACCTATTCATGATTTAGCTGTACAAGCGAGTATCATTCACCCCGAGTCTCTCGGCTCAATTAGAAGTCGGCAGTTAATCAACGAGTTAGAGGTGAGTGAGTACACGATTATCGGAACTCAGACGGCTGATTTGAATCAACCCTCAATTGGTATACAGTTTAGAAATTTACAAAAGCTATACTTTAAGGCTTGGAAGACAACTCAGCCTGCCCCCACTTTGCCAAACGACTTAAGCAAATTACTGTCGCAAAAACCCGATAAAGCATGGTCGGCTACGCTACTCGACCGCTTTGACTTACGCAAACAGAGCATACAACACACACCAGCAATAGATGCATATGGTCAATGGTTGGTTGCAGCTTCGCCAAATGAGGATTTCCAGGAAGCTACTTCTGATATCCAGTTCCTGAGTATGCAGTTCACTCGATATGTCGCAAGTGTTAGTTACTTTAACAATGAATTTAATGTCTCTGTTTATCGATATGGGAATGGTTTGCCGCGATACAACGTCCCGGTTGATTTGTTAAAGGTCGAAGATGGAACTGAAAAGGTTTTATCGACTGTGAAAACAGACCGAAAGGGTAATGCAATTCTGCGGCGCCAATCCGATGCTGACTATTTTAGAATCAGAGTAGGTCAGGGTAACGATACATCAACTATCGATGTTCCTGCCTTGTTACCGATAAAAGATGAGGCGTCCTGGTCACAACGACGGGCAAAATCAGTGCTTGTTACGGATAAAGATACCTATACAGTTGGGGATACACTTTTTTGGAGCACAATTAGCCGTGCAGAAGCGTCTGAGAGCATTCCCGATTTAAGAGCAAATACGGGACAAAAAGGCCAGCTACGCCTGTTTGATCAAAACAACAAATTGTTACTTACAAAGCGCTATGTAACAGATGCGAGTGGCACTGCATCCGGGTCCATAAAATTGTCAAGAAAAAGTTATCCCAAGTTATCATCGGGTCAAGTATTTCGGTTGGAGGCAAGCTGGGGAGGGCAAAAAGTAATCCGTATGCTTACTCAGTTAGGTAGGAAGGCTCCTGTTAGTAAACTGCCTTCTATTAAATTACTGCCACCTAGTGATTATTACAATCAGGGAGAGTTTTTCTCAGTGCAAGGTACTGCTCGGGGTTGTCATCAGCAAGCCTCAGAGAAAAATACCATTCATTGGTCATTGAAGCGCTCGAGTACAAAACTTAACGGCGCGTTGCACTCTTATCTGGAAATTGATCGTGGAAGCACTTCACCAGATAAATCTGGACGTTTCAGCTTCGAGACACAATTAATCTTAGGTGAAGATAAGACATATCAACTGAAACATAATTTTACTTTGTATGTGAAGTGTCATGATAAGTACTTTAAAAAAGTGCTGGTGAAACAGCCGTTGTTTCACCACGATAGAAAATCATACTATTCGGTGTTAAATGCGCAGAGTTTTTTTGTTGAAGGTGAAGCAAACACCATTAATCTCCAAAGGAATAACATTCACTCAATAGGGCAAACCGGCGAAAGCGATTGGTATATCTATGAACGTTTGCCTTCTAAGTTAAATGACTGGATGCGCGGTGTTTTAAAACAGGTTGGTACGGTGTCTCATGCAACCAATGGAAGGGCCAAGTTAGCCCTGAATCTACTCGATTCAGGGCTTTACCGACTTAGGGTAGTACCTAAAAACAAGGCGAAGCAAGCTGCATTTGAATTTGATTTCATCATCGCTAAAGCTTGGGTAAGTAATAATTTAAAGTTACCAAGTGTGCTTTTGACAGAAACAACAGAGTTTGATGTAAACAATACGACGCTTAGATTATTGGCAGGAAACGGCAACAAACAGTGGTCTAGATTAACAATAAGCCGCGATAACAAGCAACTTGCCAATCAGATGTTATCTCCGGGCATTCATTTGTTATCGTTTCCCATAAATACAAAACATCAGGGGGGGGTGCACTTTTTACTGGAGTGGGTGAGCAATGAGGGTATAGCTCATCGTGAAATTAATATTGAGGTACCGTGGACAAAGAAACAATTAGCAGTTTCAGTATCCGAGAATCATAGGTCAGAGCAAGCTCTACTACGTCTGAAAGTGTTAGATGATGAGGGGGAAGTAGTAGCAAACTCAAATAAATCTAAAGCACTATTATTTTTTTTAGAGGTGCCAGAGGGCTTTCATGGACACAACCTTGTTAACCTGCATCCACTTTATTGGCAATCACGTTCCTCTGTGATGCGTTTGAATAGCAGTGGAAAGCGTTATTCCGAATATTTTTCAGAGCCGAAACATATTCCTAAGGTCTTCAGTGACGAAGTTAAATTACCACATATCAAATTTAGCGCTAAAGGAAATGACCCACTTAATACCGGTCGTGCTGAGTTCGTTATTCCTGCGTTAAGGGAAAGCTATCCACCTAAAAATTTAGATGCTGTATTAAATGAGCTTAGCTCAGGAATCTCTGATGGAGTAGATAACGATATTTCAGGCTCAAGTTACCGGGGCTATCACCGCTTAAAAAGCCGCTTTGTAGAGGCATTTTTAGATAAAGACGGGGGATTGGATATAAGCTTGCCAGAAATTTTCAGAGGCAAGCAAGTACAAATGAAAGTAATTGTAGTGACTCCTGATCTGCAAACTGGGCAGTTATCTGTAATTATCAGGTGATGTCAAGGGCACCTTGACTTTCACTTCTGCGTTACCTCTTAACAAAGTAAGCTCTACCTCGTCTCCCACGTTGTATTCATCAAGCACATCAAAAAAATCCTCAACGGTATTGACCTGACGGCCGTTGATTTTTTGAATGATATCGCCTAAAGAACCACGATTATCTTGTGACTTTATTCCAATTAGCCCCGCACGTTCGGCACCACTATTGTTAGTAACTGCCAGTACCACTACGCCATTTATGTTGTAGCGACTTTTCAGTGCATTGTTATAACGTTCGTCTAATTGAACACCGAGGATTGGCCGGGTATAGCGACCAGAGGCAATCAGCTGTGGAATTACCCGATTAACATTATCCACGGGAATAGCAAAACCAATCCCTGAGGATGAACCCGAAGGACTAAAAATCGCTGTATTAATGCCAATCAATCGGCCTGCGCTGTCGATTAATGGTCCACCAGAGTTTCCGGGATTGATCGCGGCATCGGTTTGTACCAGGTTTTCTATTCTGCCACCGGCATCGCTGTCAATTGATCGGCCTAGTGCCGAGATTATCCCTGTTGTTAGGGTGTAATCGAGTCCAAACGGATTACCAATGGCATAGACCTTTTGCCCTACCAATAAATCTTTGCTGCTGCCGATGGGTACTGGAGCGGGGCGGTCAATTGGAATATTTATTTTTAGGACTGCTAAGTCATGGCGTGGACTTGCGCCTACTAACGTTGCCGGATAGGTTCTTTGATCAGAAAGCCTCACTGTCGCTGAGGAGGAATTTTTGATGACATGAAAATTGGTTACCACATGGCCTTTATTATCCCAGATGAATCCGGATCCTGTACCACTTGGTATCTCGCTAACAGTTCGGTTCCAAGGGTTAATTCGTTTGTCCGTTGTGCTAATAAAAACGACAGATGGGCTAGTACGCTGAAATATATTTATTGTATTGCGTTCGTCGGACAAATAATCTCCGCGCTCGGTGATAGTTCTGGTAGGTGCTTCATTTTCTAAAAGCCAGCCTTTTATGTAGGGTTTACCAATAAATAGAACGACCAGTAATACAATTGTCCAGATAGTAATGTTCAGCAAATGTTTAAGCATAACTTGATGCAAAGGGGGTAGAGAAAGATGACTAATAATATCAAAGTTATCTAAAAATAAAAAAGGCCAGACATAACGTCTAGCCTTCATTTGCTGTAGTTTATCCGTTAATTCGGATCTTATATCACCTAGGTATCGATGCGGTTCTTAATCAACTCATCAACTACTGAAGGATCGGCTAATGTGGAGGTGTCACCCAAGCTATCAATTTCATTTACGGCAACTTTTCTTAAGATGCGACGCATGATTTTCCCTGAGCGGGTTTTAGGTAGACCAGGTGCCCACTGAATTATATTAACTTTAGCGATAGGACCGATTTCTGAACGCACCAGTTTGACAAGATCATCTTTCAGCTCATCGCTACCAGTTTCACCGACCATCAATGTGACATAGGCATATATTCCTTGACCTGTTATATCATGAGGGTAACCAACTACCGCAGCTTCAGCGACTTTGTCATGCAAACCGAGTGCTGCTTCAATTTCTGCAGTGCCTAAACGGTGCCCTGATATATTTAAAACGTCATCTACACGCCCAGTGATCCAATAGTGGCCGTCTTCGTCACGCCTAGCGCCATCACCGGTAAAGTAATAACCTTTAAACATTGCAAAGTAGGTTTCATAAAAACGTTTGTGGTCACCGTAAACCGTGCGCAACATAGATGGCCAGGGTTTGTCGATTGCTAGATTACCAGAGGCTGGATTACCCTCAACGACATTACCTTCATCGTCTAGTAACAGTGGGCTTACACCAAAAAATGGCTGCATAGCAGAACCCGGCTTAAGGTCATTTACGCCTGGTAGCGGTGTCATCATGTGCGCGCCGGTTTCTGTCTGCCACCAAGTATCGACAATAGGACATTTACTATTGCCGACAACACTGTGGTACCACTCCCATGCCTCAGGATTAATAGGTTCACCGACAGTGCCAAGAATACGCAGGCTCTTACGGGATGTTTTCTCAACAGGTTCGTTACCCGCACCCATTAACGAACGAATAGCCGTAGGCGCAGTATAAAAGATACTAACATTGTGCTTGTCTACAACCTGCCAGAAGCGTGAGATATCAGGGTAAGTGGGGATGCCTTCAAACATTAATGTGGTAGCGCCGTTAGCCAGCGGGCCGTAGACGATATAAGTGTGGCCTGTTACCCAACCAACGTCGGCGGTACACCAATATACTTCTCCTTCTTTGTAGTCAAACACCGCTTCATGCGTCATGGCTGCCTGTAGCAGATAGCCACCCGTGCTGTGTTGAACACCTTTAGGTGTACCGGTAGATCCCGAAGTATAGAGGATGAACATCGGATCTTCAGAATCCATAATCTCAGGATCGCATTCTTGGCTGGCTGCGGCAGTCGCTTCGTTATACCAAACATCACGGCCATCCACCCAATCGATAGGGTCACCACCGCGTTTTACAACAAGGCAAGTGTGGACGTTTGGACAGGCTTGCAATGCAATGTCAGCATTAGCTTTTAGCGGCACGGTTTTGCCACCACGCATTGATTGATCAGCAGTAATGACAACCTGGCAATCTGAATCCTTAATTCTGCTTGCTAGTGCTTCTGGTGAAAAGCCACCAAAAACTATCGAATGAATTGCACCAATTCGGGTGCAGGCCAACATAGCAAAGGCAGCTTCAGGAACCATCGGCATATAAAGTGATACCCGGTCGCCTTTTTTAACACCTCTGGACTTTAACACATTGGCTAATCGGCAAACTTCTTCGTGGAGTTCTCTATAAGTGATGTTGCGACTTTCATCAGGATTATCACCTTCCCAAATAATTGCAACCTGATCTCCGCGCGTTTCAAGGTGACGATCAATACAGTTATAGGAAACATTCAGCTTGGCGTCGGTAAACCAGTTGATATGTAAATTTGCCTGATCAAAACTCCAATCGAGTGTCTTTGTCCATGGCTCAAACCATGTTACATACTTGTTTGCCTGCTCTTCCCAGAAACTTTCTGGATCTTCTATAGAACGGGCATACATTGCCTCATACTGAGCTTTATTGATGTTCGCATTGGCCGCAAATTCAGCTGAAACCGGAAAGGTTTTGTCAGACATAAGTACATTTCTCCATGGGTAATCACTCGGTTGAGAAACCGTTCGGTTTCTAATCCTCAGCGTTTATGTTAGCAGCTTAACTAGTTGATTTTAACTAAATGGATTAAGTCACCGTCAATATCATGACCATAATAGATAAAACTAGACTTTAGTATTAGTTGATTTTTAAGAGGAGGTGAGAAAAGTGTAGTGAGTTAGGATTAGTCAGTTTGGAAGTGACTAAAATAGATTAACGAAACTCATTGAGCCAGCGGGTAATTCGCTGTAACACTTGCTGAAACTGATCATGTTTGATGGGTTTCGTAAGATAGGTAGTGGCACCGGCGATGACGCCTTTGACTTCATCCAGAGGAGCTGTTTTGCCACTCAGCATGATAATTGGCGTTTTCTTGTGGTCAGGATTGCTACGTATCTGCCCGCAAGTTTCATAACCATCAATCCCCGGCATTATGATGTCGAGAAAGATTAAGTCATAGGCGTTCGTACCAATCATCTCAAGTGCTTGTTCACCACTTTCTGCCGCTTGACTTGGGATGCCTGAGGTTCGTAACTCAATCTCAAGCTGTTTGCGGATTGCAGCATTGTCGTCAATAATTAACGCATTGTATTGTTGATTTGCTGATTTCTCAGCATCAGGCTGCGTAGCAACGGGAGCAACGGGAGCAACGGGAGCAACGGGAGCAACGGGAGCAACGGGAGCAACGGGAGCAACGGGAGCAACGGGAGCAACGGGAGCAACGGGAGCAACGGGAGCCTTCCGGGTTTCCTCAGGATTTCTATGCTGCTTCGCAGCTTCTTCCATGACTCGCATGACACGGGTGACAAGCAACGGTCTCTGTAGTTGTAAATCACCGTAAGGACAATTTTTTTCATCAGAAACAACGATTAACAATTGATCTTGTTGAAAATTTAACGCTTCTTCGATGTTACTGTAATCATCCGTTGTAACAATCAAGTCAGCATTGTTAGCTTCTGTTAATTCAAAGGAGTTTCCTCTTGCTTCGAAAAAACTAAGCACTCGCTCGAAAGTCGCACGATCCGCTTCGGCAAAATTAAGAAATTTCAAGCTTATCGATGTATGTCCGTGGTTAGTGCTCATGGAATTAATTTAACCACTTTTTAAGCTGATTCTGAAGTGTATCGCGATCAACTGGCTTCACAATATAACTATTTACACCGGCCAACTGCGCTTGTTCGCGGTGTTTTGAAGTTGCACGAGAAGTTATCATAATAATGGGTATATGTTGAGCTTCTGGCCAAGCACGAATAGCTTGGGATAACTCTAGTCCATTCATCCGTGGCATTTCCAAGTCACTAAGAACGATATCAGGCATTTGTGCTGCCATTAACTTGAGTGCTTCCTCCCCATCGCTGGCCATAACAGACTGATATCCCAACTGCTTTGCAGTAATACTTAAAGCTTTGCGGTTGCTTAATGAGTCATCAACAACCAGTACAATTTGTGATGTAACCTCCGGCACAGTCACTGTAGCTGTAGAGTGCGCTGCCGTGTCAGGTTCGTCAAACCGTAATAATCGTGGAATATCTAGCACAGCTGCCACAGCACCATCACTTAATAAGCAGGCACCATTAACCCCGGGGATATTGCTTAACCAAGGCGCAAGCGACTTGACCACTACCTCTCTGGGTTGCAGTACAGAATCTACTATCAAAGCATATTGTTGTTGCTTGTGATCGATTAAAATGACGTTATAGCTTTCACTAATAACGATAGGGGGATTACCCCATTTAAGTAGCTGCGATAAGCGCCTGACTCGATACGTTTTATCAGCAACCTGAGTTGTTAACTGGTCTTCATCATTGGTAATATTATTTGCTGCAAGGGTGTGAAGTCGGTCGATGCTATCAACAGGAACCGCTACCGTACGACCAGAAACCTGAACCATCAAAGTGTTCGCTGCAACCAGAGTCAGAGGCAGCCGAATGGTCACTTCGGTACTTTCGTTTGGAGTCGATTTAAAATCTAACGTTCCCCGAAGCTTAGACACTGCGTCATTGACAACGTCCATGCCAACGCCACGGCCAGAGATATCACTTACTGTTTCACGTGTCGTGAATCCGGGAACTAATATTAGCTGCAGTTTTTCTATTTGACTTAGCTGCTTGTCAGCAGAAACGATATTTTGCTTGATGGCTCGTTGATGAATTGCTTCAGCATTAATTCCGGCACCATCGTCACGCAAAGACATCAAAACATAACGACCATCTTGTTGAAAATTTAGTTCGATTGACCCCATTTCTGGTTTGCCTTTGGCAAGTCGCTGTTCTTTATTTTCAATCCCATGATCCACAGCGTTGCGCAGAAGATGAAGTAATGGATCGGTTAGTCCCTTAAGAATGTCGGTATCAACCGCAAGATTGTTGCCGGATATTATAAATTCAGCATTTTTACCGGTACTGCGACAAGTTTCTCTTACAATCCTTTCGAGCCTCGGGGTCAATGTATCTAAGGATTCCATGCGAGTATCAAGAATAGTTGCGTTTAACTCCCTGTTGATACGTTGCTGTGAGTGTAATTGGTCGCTTAAATCACGCAGATTCGCCTGTATGCTGCGTTCTATCTCACGGTTATCTGCGATAGTTTCACTAAGTAAACCATGTACGCTATGAAGTTCGTTATAAACTTCAAGCTCAAGCTGATCAAACTCCGAGTTCTCTGCATTCTGTTGACGAACTTGTTGAAATTGAGTGTCAATGGATTGTTCAAGTTCATCCATATTTGCTGAAAGTCGGTCATCTTGTTGCCTAAGCTCTTGGTTTTGCTTTAAAACAAACTTTACTTTGTCATTGACCTGGCTTGTGGAGGTCACCAGCTCCTCTGCGAGATTTAGCAAATCATCAATCAACGAAATAGGCACCCTCATGGTAGCCTCGTTACTCCTGACAGCTCGAGCGCGCACAGGCGTGTCAGCGGGTGTTTCGAAGCTGGTGTCTACCAGAAGCTGTGATGCAAGCAGTTCATTGTCCGGCTCCGTTAGTTCTGGGCTAACTTTCTCGCTTACTTCATCAGCAATTTTCTGTGGTGGGGTTGAAAAGTTGATGACTGCCGGTTCTTGGAAATCTTCATCACTTTCAACTGACTTTGAAGAGTCCTCAATCTTGAGTTTCTTTGCCTTCGTTTCGAGTCTTGCTAACAACGGCTCAAATTCTTTGGGGAGAGGGCGTTGATTTAACATAGCCTCGCCCATGCCATCTAAACAATCTGCTGATGCCGAGAGTAATTCCTGCGTATCGGCATTTAGTGTGTGCTCAACAGAGTGCTCTAAAATTTCCTCTAACTGATGCGTAAATGCGATCAGTGAAGTGACACCGACTACGCCACTAGCACCTTTAATCGTATGGGTAAGTCTGGCAGCTAACTTATGTTCATCTGCCGAAGCCTGACCCTTCGCGATTTTATGAATTAAAGCAGTCGATTCGTTAATTTGATCAGGTGTATCGCTGAGGAAAGCGTCGAGAATTTCTGGGTGTACGTCTTCGTCCCATTCAATTTTATACTGGCTTTGTGGGGCTGTAGCGGATGTGGTAGGGCTTGCTGTAGCCTGTTCCGGAGGTGCCGATACTTTCGATTCGGGCGGTGCTTGCTCAGTTAGAAGTTCACTGCTTTCTTCGTCGCTTTCCCGGTCAGCATCGTCCTCATCTTTAGGTGCTTGGTTTTCGGCAAGTGATAACAAAAAAGTTTCAAGCTTCTCTCTCTCAAGAGTGACCGGCCAATCAGGATGGGTCAGGCAGCTGGTTAAATCGGGTAATAGCAACGTGTCCTGCTGACGAAGACTGGCTGCAAGTAGCTCAGCCCACTGGAATAAATGGTCATTATTCTGCAATAAAGTGAGAATTACAGGTATGTTTTTAGCTGTGTTGATGTTCTCTATTAGCCAGCTGGTAATAGGCTCAAGCGCATCATATTCCAGCATATCACTAGCAAGCTGTAGGCGTTGATACTCGTCTATTACACTGGTTGCAAAGGCTTGGGCGCTTTGTGTATCAATATCTTCCGCTAACTTTCCATGGCCCGCCAATTGCATAGCGACATCTTCAAGCTCATCAGCGATTACCATATTATTGTCTGTCATTGTGGTCATCTCAGCCTGTTAGTCATAATCATTAGGATTTAAGTTTAAAGACGTTAACCGACGCAACCAGCTGCTTTGCATAACTGGACATTTCTCCGGTTAATTGTGCTAGCAAACTCATTTCCTGACCAGTGGCATCGGTAGTTTCAACGATTCGGTTCGCACGTGCCTGCAAGGTCTCACTCATCTCCATTTGCTCTTGAGAAGCACTAGCTATGTCATTCACTGATGTTGTGAGTTGATTATTTGCATCGAGCGTCTTCTGCATTTGGCTGGTTGCTTCTTCGGCCAGCGTTGAACCTTCAACCACTTGCTCAATTGTGTGGTCCATGGTCGCAATGGTTGACTTAGTTTCTTGTTGTATATTTTTAACCAAAGTAGAAATTTGTTCGGTCGACTCACGCGAACTTTCTGCAAGCCGTTGAATCTCATCAGCAATAACTGAAAAGCCTTTACCTGCATCACCAGCGGCCATTGCCTGCATGTTGGCATTCAAAGCCAGCACTGTAGTGCGCTCCGCGATGCCGTTAATAATATCAGTAATGTAGTTGATTTCTTGCGATCGTTCACCCAATCGCTTGATACGCTTACCTGTATCCTGAACCGTATTGCGGATCTCACTCATACTGCTCATAGATCTGGATACGGAATCGTATGCATTTTGAGTAGCACCAGAGGTTTGCTCAGCGATTTCATTGGTCTCAATTGCAGACTGGGCAATACTGGTTAGACGTTTGCGAATACGCTCAATCTGCTTAGCCGTCTCCTTGGCTTCTGCCTGCTCTTCAGTTGCCAACTTGTTGACCGTTTGTGAACGCTCGTTAACTGAATCAGAGGTTTGCTCAACCGATAGCGAGATATTTTTAACTTTATCAAGAACCTCAGTAGTGTCTTCTGCCAGTTGATTGATTGCATCGGCCAATGGCCCTGTTGCATCTTCGGTGACCTGCGCACGCACCGTTAAATCACGGTCGCTTAAATCAGAGACTGCTTCCAGCAGTGAGAATACTGAATGGTTTATGGCTTCATTATCCTGAGCCACTTTGCTTTCCAGCGCCGTTCGCTCATCTACCATCAGGTTGATAGTGTCACCCAATTGAGTTAACTCGTCTTTGCCCACCAGACGCGAGCGGACGTCATCATTTCCTGAGGAAAGCTCATTAACCACATTTGTTAAGTGCTCTATTGGCTTTGCAATTGAGTTATACAGCATGATGCCTGCAATCATAATGAAAATTAACCCGAGTAAAATGATTGTGGCAATGGTAGTGGTAGAAAGGTCAATATTGCTTTTTGACTCATTGAAGACTGTCTGATTGTTTTCCTGATTACCCTGCACCCGAAGATTTAGAGCAGTAAGTAAACGATCGCCCATTTCAGAGATGACATCCAGCGGTGCACCCGTTGCCTCGGGGTCTGCAAAAATATAGTAGCGCGTGGCAAAATTAAACTCTTTAGCAATGTCGGTGCCTTTTGCCGACAGCACTCCCATCAACTCATCAAGGCCCTCGTCCAAATGCGCCTTACCGGCTTTAAATTCGGTCGCATCTGCCGGACTTTCAGATTCGACAGACTTGATAAAGTCCTCCCAAATCGGCACAAATTTATTTCTGTTATTCACCAGTCTCGATAAGCCTACGGAATGTTTGACTGAGCCTGATTTGATTAAATTCAGCGTGTTGAGAAAGTCATCCTGGACCGCACGTTTTACCAATGTCGTTTTGTGGATACGTTCTGTAGATTGGTTAAGGTTACTCAGTGCTTTCGAGCTATCTTTAAGCGCCAGTAAGCTCATAACACTGACCAGCAACAATATGAGTAAAGGCGCGGTAACCGACAGCGCCACGCGTGAACGGATAGACATAGCGCCACTTTTTATTGCTTTGTTTGCCTGCTTGCTCATGCGTTGTGTCCTGATGAATCTTGATTGGAGGTAGATTGCTGCTCTTGTAAGTCAAGTCGGGAAATTTCATTCTCCTGAATTAGCTGTGCAAGAAGCTTACTATGGTCAGCCCGATACAGTTTTTTGTCGTTGATTGACATACTTGATTCAAACCATCGGGGAAGTTTGCTGTTATCTGTGGTTTCTACGGGCTCTTTATTAAGTAACTGTTGCATGGGTAACTGATCTATAAGAATGGCTATCGGGGGGTAGGGGGTTATTTCCATAACCAATAGCCATTGAGACTTTGTTATATCGGAACCATCAAAAAGTTGGTGTAAATTTGCAACTGGTATCAACTTGCCGCGCAAACTAATCATGCCCTGACACCAAGTTGGTGAGTGAGGTATGGGAAAAATGTCACGCTTTTCAATAATTTCGGTCTTTATTCCAGATTCCAGCAATATGTTGAAATCCCCAATACTATAGTAGAAGCTTGAAACGCTAGGCTGCTCCGTTTCTGCAGTTAGAACTTCTTGACTCATGATTAGATTTCGCCCACTCGTTTTAGCAATTCTGCATCAACATAAGGTTTGACGATGTAGTCAAGCGCGCCTAGCTTTAAAGCCCACTTTCTATCCACCTCGTTGCTTTTGCTGGATACCATGATGATAGGAATATTTTTAGTTTCGTCGTTGCGCTTTAATTTTCGACAGGTTTGATAGCCATCGCCTTCTTGCATAATGATATCCATCAATATGAGATCAGGTTTGAAGCTATCGATACTTTCGAGGGCAGCAGCCCCAGAGTCAGCAACAGACACCTCGTATCCAGACGCCTCTAGCAGCTGTTTAAGATGGACTTGTTCTGTTTTAGAGTCTTCCGCAACCAGAATCTTATTAACGGTGTCGCTTTTCATCACGCTTTTCGTTTCGGCACTCATCGTCGTTGTACCTGAGGTTTTAGGGTTAACCACTTGTAGAATAGGTTGGACCCTATATGGGTTTTGCAGCTTAGCTAAGTCCTGACAGTAGGGGGATTGTCGGTTAGCTCTGCTGCACTATTTTATAGCAATAGACACGAGCTCAATCTTAGTGCTATTGATACCGTTTGTCCCATCAATTAAAATTATATCAAGTAAAGTCATTACTTATAAT
>CALAJG010000222.1 GCA_937923375.1 uncultured Leucothrix sp. | reverse complement strand
GATGTTGCCATCAAGTGCAACGTAGTTCAGTTCCCACTCTTCAGCACGGTTTTCACGAGCGTCTTCTTGAGAATCATCACGCATTGCCACTAAATCAGGGTGGCGATAAAGCGCACTGCCATCCACATTGATCTTGCCATCGAGACACACTAAATCGCCTTCTTTGGTAACAACCAAAGGGTTAACTTCAAGCAGCGCTAAATCTTTTTCTTTGAACAGCTTTCCTAAACCCATCACGATCTTAGAGAACTGCTTAATCTGCTTACCTTCAAGATTCATGGCGTAAGCCATTTCACGGCACTGATAAGGCATAACACCCGCAATTGGATCAATCTGAGCTTTTAGGATTTTTTCAGGTGTATTGTGCGCAACCTCTTCAATATCCATGCCCCCTTCAGTCGACGCCATAATCGTGATGCGCTGTGAAGCACGGTCTAGCACGACGCTTAAGTAAAGCTCGCGATCAATGTTGCATGTCTCTTCAACAAAGATAGTGTTGATAGGCTGACCTTTTGCATCCGTTTGGATAGTCACTAAGTTTGTGCCCAGCAAACTACCGGCGAATGCTCCGGCTTCTTCTGGTGTATCAACTAGCTTTACGCCGCCTGCTTTACCACGTCCACCGGCATGCACCTGTGCTTTAACCACAACCTTAGCCGTACTTAATGACTCGGCAGCAGCTTGTGCTTCTTCTGCCGTTGTCGCAATTTTTCCAACCGGTGTCGGGATACCATATTCACGAAACAGAGCTTTCGATTGGTACTCATGTAAATTCATTCGTTATTCCTTTTAGGATAATCTTATTTTCGACGACGGTTAACGCCGTGGATGGTGCGTCCATCAACAGCAAATGCGGCTTCATGGACACACTCAGAAAGTGATGGGTGAGCAAACACGGTACGTGCCAAATCTTCAGCAGTGTTTTGACTTTCGATCGCGATGACACCTTGACCCACTAACTCAGACGCAAACGGCCCGACAAAATGCATACCTAATATTCGATCAGTTGTCTCATCAGCAAGTATTTTGACCATGCCACTAGCTTGCTGCATGGCTTTAGCACGACCATTCGCTGCAAACGAGAAAGTACCTGACTTATAAGCAACACCTGCTTCTTTAAGCTGCTCTTCGGTTTGCCCAGTCCAAGCGATTTCAGGCGATGTATAAATAACCCAAGGAATCGCATCGTAGTGCATCTTGCTATTTTGACCAGCAATTCGTTCAGCAGTTATGATGCCTTCATCTTCCGCTTTGTGCGCAAGCATTGGACCGCGAACTACATCACCAATTGCATAGACGCCTGGAATATTGGTTTCAAGGTAGTCGTTGACGTCTACACGGCCGCGATTATCCAGTTTCAAACCAACCGCTTCGTCAACGATATTCTCGGTATTAGGACGTCTTCCTACAGAAACAATCAAACGATCAACGGTTAGGCTTTGCTCACCGTCTTTGTCGGTGTATTCAAGCGTTAGCTCGTTATCGCCGACTATCGTATTGCTTAGTCGCGCACCCATTTTGATGTCAAGACCTTGCTTCTTGAATTCTTTATGAGCGTGCTTAGCAATTTGCTGGTCAACACCGCCAAGGAAAGTATCCATGGCTTCTAGAATTACGACCTCAGCCCCCAGGCGACGCCAAACACTACCCATCTCTAGGCCAATCACGCCAGCACCAATCACGCCCAAACGCTTAGGTACAGTTTCCCAGTCCAGAGCGCCGACATTATCCACGATTCTATCGTCAGTTAGTGGGGCTGAAGGAATATTGATTGGATTAGAACCTGTCGCAATAATAACGTTCTTAGCGCCGTAGACAGTATCTTTACCTTCTAAATCGGTAACCGAGACTTGTTTGTCAGCCAGTAGTTTGCCGTGGCCTTGCAGCCAGTCAATTTTATTCGCTTGAAATAACTGCGATATGCCTCCCGTTAAATCACTGACAATTTTGTCTTTACGGGCGATCATTTTAGCTACGTCAATCGAGACAGCACCAGTACTGATTCCATGACCGTCTAAATGATGACTGGCTTCTTCGTATTTTTCTGAGCTCTCGAGTAATGCTTTTGATGGAATACAACCGACGTTTAAGCAAGTACCTCCAAGCGCGGGTTTACCTTGTTTATTAATCCATTTTTCGACACAGGCCGTTTTCAAGCCTAGCTGAGCGGCACGAATTGCAGCAACATAACCGCCAGGGCCGCCACCAATGACGATTACATCGTAATTATCTGACATATTGATCTCTAGACCTCTAATAGAATGCGGTGAGGATCTTCAACCAATTCTTTAATGGTTTTCAGAAACAGAACAGCCCCTTTACCATCGATAATACGGTGGTCATAAGATAGCGCCAGATACATCATCGGACGAATCACCATTTCATCGTTTTCAACCACAACACGTTTGACGATATTGTGCATACCTAATATCGCGCTTTGTGGTGGATTAAGAATTGGCGTCGAGAGCAATGAACCAAACACACCACCATTAGTGATAGTGAAAGTTCCACCCGTTAGATCATCCATTTCTAACTTGTTTTCTTTCGCTTTAGAAGCGTAACTAGCAATCGTCGACTCAACCCCAGCCATTGACATTTTTTCTGTGTTGCGCAGTACCGGTACAACCAAGCCGCGAGGTGCTGATACCGCGATGCCAATATCACAATAGCTATGATAAACAATATCGTCACCATCAATTGAGGCATTCACTTCCGGGAAGCGCTGTAGCGCAATGCTTGAAGCTTTCACAAACAATGACATAAAGCCTAGGCGCGCATTGTGCGTTTTTTCGAACTGTTCTTTATATTGACTACGCATTTCCATCAGCGGTTGCATATTCACTTCATTAAAAGTGGTTAACATGGCTGTGGTTTGGGTGGCTTCGTGCAGACGCTCCGCGATTCGCTTGCGTAAGCGAGTCATTGGCACACGCTCTTCTATGCGCTCACCCACGGGGGCAGGGTTCGCAGTAGCTGCTGTCGAAGCAGTACTACTAGCTGCGACATCTTCTTTTAGTATACGACCGTTTTTACCACTACCCGTCACGTCACTTGCACTTAAACCTTTCGCATCCAGCGCTTTACGCACTGCCGGGCTGGTTTGACCACCTGCCTGTGCTGCTGGAGCTGCTTCTTCAGCTGCTGGAGCCGGAGCTGCTGCTAAGGTTGCTGCCGCTATTTCGGCTGTACTCGCAGCCACTGCGCCTTCGGCAATGGTGCCAAGTAATTGATCACTAACGACGGTTGAGTCCTCAGGTTCAACAATAGACTCTATAACACCGCTAACGGGAGCCGGAACTTCTAGCATAACTTTATCGGTTTCAATTTCGATGATTGGTTCATCTTGCTGAACCGGATCGCCCGCTTTTTTAAACCATTTAACGACCAGTGCATCTGCAACTGATTCTGGCAACTGTGGCGTTTTGATCTCAATACTCATTACAGGTATTGCTCCTTATTGTGAAAGGTGGATGTCAATATGTTCAGGATTGTGAAGGTATTATCTCGCTCTTTGCTACGCAGCACGGTGATCCCCAGATCCAAAATCGCCATCCATCAATTCGAGGTGGCAAATTATACGCTTTGAATACAAACTCACTCACACCGATAACCAATAGTGTGTATCAAGCGCATTTATGGTTATAGTTAACGTAGTATTATTGCTAAATTTAATTTTCACTAGCTGATGTAAGTTTGAAAGCCGCCAAAGATTATCACAGCTACCCAATTTGTGATAGTTTTTGAATAATTGATGGTCGCAAAATGAGCTGTCATAAAAAGACTAATATGTGGTCAAACAGCCTTTTGATTCAGTATCCGTAAAAGCGAGGTTTATGTGAAGTCAGGCAAGAAACAGAAATCTGATATTGAAGCAATTGCTAACACCATTCTGGAAGCTTTTAACAAACACTACCGTATTTTTTTAGGGATTACCCAGCAGGCCAGTGAACGATTCATCAATCAGGATTGGCAGGCAGACCGGGAGGCCTCGCGAGAACGCATACAACTGTATTCGATGAGGGTCCAGGAGGCTGCTCAGGCCTTGAGCAAATCTTTCAACCTTGAAAAAATTGATAAGTCAGTATGGAAAGCTGTCAAGCTCACCTATGTCAGCATGTTGTATGAGCATCGCCAACCAGAGCTGGCTGAGACATTTTATAACTCTGTATTTACTCTGTCTTTTTCGCATCGCTATTACAATAATGACAATATTTTTGTGCGACCT
>CALAJG010000221.1 GCA_937923375.1 uncultured Leucothrix sp. | reverse complement strand
TATTAGATCAGCAGGCGCCCACTTTTGTAAACCGTCAGTAAAAAACTACATTTCCCAATAAAAAAACGTAATACTGGGCACATGCTAAAACCCAGCACCCTAGAACAGCGCAGCGCATGGACCATTGACGCTCTTGACTACCTAGATCAAGGCATAAGTATCTTTGACCATGAATTACGCTTGGTTGCCTGCAATCAACGCATGCTGGATCTGCTTGAACTCCCTGAGTCCTTGGCGCAAACCAACCAACACCTCAGTGAATTCTTCCGCTTTAATGCCCAGCGCGGCGAATACGGCGAAGGTGACATTGATGAATTGGTCGCCGAACGCGTCGCCCTAGCCAAAAACTTTCAACCCCATGTGTTTGACCGTATTCGACCAGACGGAACAATTATCGAAGTTCGCGGTAACCCGATGGAAAAAAACGGAGGCTTTGTAACCACTTACACCGATGTTACTGAACAACGTCACGCTGAGGCCAGACTTGAAAAACGCGTTGTAAAAAGAACTGAAGAATACCGTCGCGAGACCGCCGCACATTTAAAAACAGCGGAAGCCTTACACAAAAGCGAACTATGGATTCGTCAGATTGCCGACGCCGTACCCGCACTCATTGCTTATATTGACAAAAATAATCGCTACCAGTTTGCTAATAATGTGCATCAGAGCTGGTTCGGATTAGATCGCAAGCAACTCATTGATCGTTCTATCTTTGATTTGGTTGAGCAGAAGAACAGGCCGCAATTCGAACGTGACATTGCGATGGTTTTGCGAGGTATCGAAGCGTCCAGTGAATATGTGATTCGCCGTAAAGGCCGCTCGCCGATGGATGTTTCAATTACCTTTATTCCGCATTTTGATGACGACAACAATATGCAGGGTTACTTCTTTTTAGGCCAGGATCTAACCGAGCACAAGCAAACCCAGCGGGAGTTAGTTGAGTCACAAAAAATGCAGGCACTGGGTCGTTTAACCGGCGGGATTGCCCATGACTTTAATAACCTGCTCACTATCATTTTGGGGAATTTGAATTTCATTGAAGATGACAGTTTAGATACTAACGAAATGCGTGAGGTGATTCAGCACTGTCAGCAGGCGGCAAAGCGTGGTGGTGAACTGATTCAGCGCCTGCTGACCTTTTCAAGGCGCCAGTCGCTCAAGCCCGAGTCAACTAATCTCAACAGAATGATTGAAGACTTCAGTTTGCTATTGCAACGTACGCTTGGCGAAACGATACAAGTAAGATGTGACTTAGATGCCGGTCTACCAAACGCCTCTGTTGATAGAAATCAACTAGAAACCTGCTTGTTAAATCTTGCCTTAAATGCCAGAGACTCTATGCCTAGAGGCGGCCAGTTAAGCATCCGCACAAAAGCCTACTTCAAACCAGAACAACATCATACGTTCACCGACTTGCCCAGCGGAAAGTATCTCATGTTGAGCGTACGCGACCAAGGTGACGGCATGTCTGAAGAGACCATTAGCCGTGCCTTTGAACCGTTCTATACAACTAAGCCATCAGGCGTAGGTACCGGCCTCGGGCTAAGTATGGTCTATGGTTTCGTTAAGCAATCCGGTGGTGGAATTGATATTAATTCAATAGAGGGTTCAGGCACGACCATCCGACTAATTTTCCCAATCGACAAGCAACAGAGTGATACCAGACAATCTAAAGAAGAGTTGCCTAAACCTGAACCACAAACTGCTCGTGTGCTGCTGGTTGAGGACGACGAAGGGGTGCGACAGTTTGTGCATCGCACCTTAAACAAAATGGGCTACAACGTTGACCTAGCAGAAAATGGTGAGCTCGCACTGGAGCAATTGAACAATAACCCAGAGTACGACTTGGTTCTCACCGATATCGTTATGCCCGGCTCAGTGAGTGGGTTAGATTTGTATGCACGAATTAATCTGGAACACCCAGCCACCCAAGTGCTTTGCATGACAGGGTATTCTGAAGAGCTGGATTCTGAGCTTGATGAACAACACTTATTGCATAAACCATTTCAACGAAACCAGCTCGCAACGAAGTTGGAACAGCTATTAGAATCATCCCATGCCTGAAACCGTAAACCACATTTTGATTGTTGACGATGAGATGGCTATCCAGTCACTCATCAAACGCTATTTTGAAAAAAATGGTGCAACCGTTTACTGTGCAGGCACTGGTGAAGAAATGCATCACATAATGAAACTTCATAGCATTGACATGGTTTTTCTGGATGTGAATTTACCGGATAAAGATGGTTTCACGCTGCTGGATGAAATCAAACAGCAATACGATGCCGGTGTAATTATGCTGACATCACAAAATGAACTGAACGACCGACTGACTGGCCTAAATGGGGGAGCTGATGATTTTGTTCCTAAGCCGTTTGAAATGAGTGAGTTATTAGCGCGCTCCAATGCGGTGTTGCGTCGATTGGGACGACTAAAGACAGCCCCTGAGCCAGATATTGGGCGCTACTATTTTCAGGACTTTTACTTAGACAACAAAGTGCGGGAACTGCGCTCACCACAGCATCAGTTAATCGACATTACACCTGCTGAGCTGGATTTGTTATTAGTCTTTCTTAAGCACCCTGAAACAGTTTTGAGTCGCGACTATCTACTACAGCAAACACGCGGCAGAGACGCTGGCCCTTATGACCGGACCATTGATGTTCGTGTCGGCCAGCTTCGTAAAAAAATTAGTATTCCTGATACAGCGCCTCCTTTATTCAAAACGATTAGAGGTGGCGGTTACATTTTACAGAGTGCAGTGACACGCACCGAACCTGATAAGCAAATTTAAGATAGCCACAGATTGGCTAGCAATATTTTGGAGGAAAAACATGAGTGATCCGATCGTAATAACCGGCATAGCCCGAACTCCTATGGGTAGTTTTCAAGGCTCATTATCAGAAATGACAGCCTCCCAACTTGGCGCGGCCGCAATCAAAGCAGCGGTTGAGCGCTCTGGCATTGCTCCAGAAGATGTGCAGGAAGTATTGATGGGCTGTGTGTTACCTGCAGGCCAAGGTCAGGCACCTGCACGACAGGCAAGCTTGGGCGCAGGGCTTCCGTTAGGCACTGGCTGCACGACAATAAACAAAATGTGTGGCTCGGGTATGAAAGCGGCAATGATGGCCTATGACTCGCTAATGGCAGGAAGCAATGAAGTTATGGTTGCCGGCGGAATGGAAAGCATGACCAATGCGCCTTACCTGCTCCCTAAAGCACGTGGCGGCATGCGCATGGGCCACGGCGAAGTTAAAGATCATATGTTCTTAGATGGCTTAGAAGATGCGTATGAAACGGGTCGCTTGATGGGTTCGTTTGCGGAGGAGTGTGCCGATAAGTACAGCTTTACTCGTGAAGCTCAGGATGAGTTTGCGATCACCTCGCTTAAGCGCGCTCAAGAAGCTTCAACATCCGGTGCATTTGAAGATGAAATAACCCCTGTGACCGTCAAAAATCGTAAAGGCGAAACGGTGGTTAGCACTGACGAGTCACCGTTTAACGCGCGAATTGACAAGATTCCAACAC
>CALAJG010000220.1 GCA_937923375.1 uncultured Leucothrix sp. | reverse complement strand
ATTTGCAGATCTAACACATCCGTTTTGACTCGGATGACTTTTCCACTAACGCCCGAGGCTGCGGCTGATTGGGCAACTGCTCCCGGAAGGTTTTGTACTTGAGGAACATCGGCCGCGACTTGATTTACTGCGGATTGATTACCCGGTGCATTTGGAATGGCAGTACTTTGAGTAACCGGTGCCGGCGGTACGTAGTTGCGCTGTTCCCAGGTTGACCAAATCATAAAGGCAATAAAGCCTAACATGAGATACAGAAGGGGGCGTTGTTGTTCCATGGACTATCCTTGGAGTTTTTTACGAATGTATCGCCACTGTGTTTCCAGTTGCGTGCGTATTTCCGAGCTGGGCAATTCTACCGCGCTGGTACGACACATGGCAATGATATCTATTGAAGGGAGGTCGTTGATTTCGTGCCGAAAGCTTTCTCGGATGAGCCTTTTGATGCGATTTCTATTGACCGCTAGCTTGACACTTTTTTTTGCTATGGCTAAGCCTAACCGTGGATGGCCAAGCTTATTTTCTCGAACTAACAGGGTAAAGTTTGGATTTCCGAAACGTCTGGCGTCTGCGAATACGTATTGATAATCTGCAGCAGTGGTTAGACGGTAAGTACGGTTAAACGATTCCCCTGTCATGTTTATCCCAGTTGAACTATCGATGATAGTTCATGCCAGAATCAAGGAGTTAGTACTGCGCGACCTTTTGCCCGACGAGCTTTAATGACTTTACGTCCACCAACAGTGCTCATGCGTGCACGGAAACCGTGAGTACGGGCACGTTTTAGATTGCTGGGTTGAAATGTTCTTTTCATTTGAGTAAACCTAAGTTGTACAGTATTAGCAGCTAGCTGATGTTTGCTGAACAGCATAGCGGAAGGGCGAAGAAAATAATCCAGACAGTCTCCAATGTCAATGTTTTTCTTGTTTACAGCCTCTTCGGTGTTTCTGCTGGTTTGATTGTTATAATTAGTTATTTATATAAAAAGATAATAACAATAATAAGGGGTACTGTAATTTGTGGATTGTTTTGATTTCTGGATTTATAACAAACACTTAGATTAAGCTTTCGTTCAGTATTAGTTCTGTTTATCTCAAGGGTAAGATGTTAATGCTTTGTGGATAACTCTCATTCTCAACTTATCCACAATACCATGCACACCTTTTCCCACGAGTTGCACGACTCTTTATGCACACTCATTCTTTTATCTGCGTTTTTTAGGACGTTTAGTTGGGTACTTTCTGTAACTGTTTGATCTTAAATGAGCTAACCCTTTGTCAAGTAAAAAAGTGTAAACTTTGTTGTTAGTATTTATTGTTTAAAAAATAAACAACTTGTGACTTTCAACCGTACGGTGATTTTTATTACCAATAAAAACAATAACTTAGTATGTTGTTGGGTTCCATTTATAAAATAATTTTAATTTTTTATTGTGGATAAAACTAAGTTTCTAGTAGACTTACAGACCCTGCTCAACAAACCTTAACTCTCGAAACGGACTTTCACTATGCTATGGACCGACTGCCTAAAGCTGCTGGAAAATGATATACCCGATCTTGAGTTGAACACCTGGTTAAAAACCCTACATGGCCACGAGCACGACAGTACTTTATTGTTGCTAGCGCCTAACGATTATGTTTTGCAGTACGTTTCAAAGCATTACATGAAACGTGTCGTACCTTTAATACGTCAAATTAAGCAAGATGACAGTTTTCAGGTTCGGCTGCAAATTGGTAGTTCTGACACGGCGATACCGTCAGTGCCAATCTCTCCGGTTGCCGGAGATGTCGAGAGGCAAAGTAACAAAATCGGCGGCAGTAACGGATCCAACGGAACAGGTTTAAATGGTACTAAGCGAGTGCCAACCGATATTCCAACGGTTAAAACTCCCGGCAATAGTAAGCCTGCCGGTTCGAGTCAAACCGATGACTCGATAATTTTCTCTAATAATTTAAACCCCGCGCTGACATTTGATAATTTTGTTGAAGGTAAATCCAACCAGTTGGCTCGGGCATCGGCGATTCAGGTTGGAGAGAATCCAGGTGTTTCCTACAATCCTTTGTTTATATTTGGTGGAGTTGGTCTGGGTAAGACGCATTTAATGCACGCGGTAGGCAATCATATTCGCGCGCACAACTCTGATGCAAATGTGGTCTATCTTCACTCCGAACGGTTTGTAAATGGCATGGTATCGGCGCTGCGCCATAACCGGATTGATGAGTTTAAAAATTATTATCGCTCGGTCGATGCGCTGCTGATTGATGATATTCAGTTCTTTGCGAATAAAACGCGAAGCATGGAAGAGTTCTTTCACACCTTCAATGTATTGCTGGAGTGTCAGAAGCAAATCATTATGACCGGTGACCGTTTGCCGCGTGAGGTTGAAAATCTTGATGACCGTCTTCAGTCACGATTAGTTTGGGGTCTGTCGGTAGAAGTTGAGCCACCTGATGTTGAGACACGAGTTGCGATTTTACGGAAAAAAGTTGAACATTTAGGGTTAGATATCCCTAATGATGTAGCCTTTTTTATCGCTCGTCGCTTTCGCTCAAATATACGTGATCTGGAAGGTGCCTTACTCCGGGTATTGGCTATTTTGCGATTACGCAATAGTACTAATATCACGATGGACTTTGTGCAGGATGCATTGAGAGACCAGCTGGCGGTGATGGATAAGATGGTTACGATTGAAAGCATCAAGAAATTGGTTGCTTCCCATTTTAATATTCGTGTCTCTGATTTGGATTCTAAAAGTCGCGCCCGTAATATTACCCGGCCCCGACAGATGGCAATGGCCTTGTCTAAAGAGTTAACCAATCATAGCTTGCCAGAGATTGGTGATAAGTTTGGTGGCCGTGACCACACGACAGTACTGCATGCGTGCCGAAAGATTCGCGAGCTGCTACAATCAGACATGCGCCTGGAAGAGGCGCACCGCATTTTATCCCGAACTTTGCGTAGCTAAACCCTAGCTGCCACACCTGATGATGAACGCTTATGAAATTCACTGTTGCAAGAGATATCCTTGTTGAGCTATTGGCCAATGTTGTAGGTGCGGTCGAAAAGAAACACACCACCAAGGTTTTAGAAAATGTATTGTTAGATGTTAGTGGTGGCCGTTTAAGGCTGGTTGCCACTGATTTAGAAATCGAGCTGAGCTCTGGCATTGAAATTCAGGTCGACACCGAAGGTGCTATTACGGCACCGGCCCGTAAGTTACTTGATATTACTAAGGCGTTACCCGCTGACTCTTCAATCACTGTTGAGCTTGATCAGGAAAATGCTCGTTTACTTATTAGAGGTGGTCGTAGTCGTTTTGAGTTAGCGACGCTTCCAGCTGAGGATTTTCCTGAGCTGGACGAAATTCCTTTAAACACGAGTCTCACACTAAAGGAAAGTGAGTTTAAACGCCTGCTTGATAAAACTTCTTTCTGTATGGCGAATCAGGATGTTCGTTATTATTTGAACGGTCTGTTACTGGATATTACGAATGGGCAGGTAAACACGGTATCTACCGACGGGCATCGCCTTGCTTTGTGTGAGTTAAATGATGAAGCCATCGCTGTTGCGGAACGCGCCAGTATTATTGTACCTCGTAAAGGTGCATTGGAATTGTCGCGTCTGCTTGAGTCTAGCTCTGATGTTCCGGTGACGATCCAACTCAGTAATAATCATATCCGGGTTGAAAAAGATAATATTCGCTTTACCTCAAAGCTGATCGACGGGAAATATCCGGATTACCAGGCAGCTGTGCCGTCCGCTACAACGATTACTATCCAGCTTGATCGTATGGTTTTCCGCGATACTTTAGCTCGAGTGGCCATACTATCTAATGAAAAGTTTCGTGGGATTCGTCTTAGGCTCAGTGATGGAACCATGACGTTGATGTCTAATAATCCTGAGCAGGAAAGCGCTGAAGAAGAGATGGATATTAATTACAGCGGTGATGTTTTTGAAATTGGTTTCAATGTCAGCTACGTATTGGAAGCCGTCAATCATATGGAAGGCGAAACTATCGATTTCAACTTTACCAGTTCTGCAGCAAGTGCTTTGTTGACTTCAAACGATGATGCGGGTGTGCGTTACATTGTAATGCCGGTGAGATTGTAACGATTAAGCTCACACCTTGCTGTCTATCTATCGACTTTCCTAAAAGCGATTAGACCATGTTGCTTGAACAGCTCACCATTAATCACTGCCGTATTATTGAAATGGCTGAGCTGGATTTATCCCCCTCCGTCAATCTGATTTTTGGTGATAACGGCTCGGGTAAGTCGAGTATCCTCGAAGCCGTTTCTATTCTATCCAAAGGTCGTTCCTTCAGAACGTCGCGTATTGCTGACGTTATTCGCCATTCTCAGGAAGCGTTATTAATTCGGGCGCGCAGTGTTGATTCTGATGACAATAGCTTTGTTATCGGTATAGAGCGTAGTAAAAGTACTACCCGGATTAGAGTCAATCAGCAGGATGTAAACACCCAAGCTGCCCTGAGTCGTTATCTGCCCGTTACCATTATAGATCCAAATTCTATTGAGCTCGTTACTGGTTCTCCATCACTTCGCCGTGCATATATTGATTGGATAGCTTTTTATCTGTTTCCAGAGTTCCATAGAATTTGGCAGAACTACCAGCGTATTTTAAAACAGCGTAATTTGTGCTTACGGGTTCCATCTTATCTCTCCGCATT
>CALAJG010000219.1 GCA_937923375.1 uncultured Leucothrix sp. | reverse complement strand
CCGATCGTTCGAGCCGTATTGTTCGGTCATGTGGAGCCGGATACTGAGGATCGCTTTTGCCGTGGTGCCTTGAGAACGGATGCTGATGGCATTGCCGAATTCGATTCTGTCTATCCAGGTTTTTATTACGGTCAGCCAATCCATGTTCACTTTAAAGCTCACGTCAATGGGAAAAATCTGCTGACGACTCAAGCGAATTTTCCAGAGGATTGGAATCAAAAAATAATGAAGCAAGCACCCTATAACAAGCCTCGCACGATTGAGCGAAACACTAAACCAAGCGGATTTCCTGTCATGCGTGTCATTGAGCGTGGCGAAAAGTTATTGGCTGTTTTAGATTTAATGCTTCCTTACAAAGTTTGATGCATCTTATGAAACAAGGATTGTTTAGTCGTGCTCTGGTGTTTGGTTTGGTAGCGCTGAATATAGGGACAGTTGCTCTTGCTTCTGAGGACAATCTGATTCTACCGAGTCAGGCAAATTCTAACCTTAAACTTGCCATACAAACCGAGTCTGGCGATATTGATCCGGCAACGCTTTTGCAAGTGTTTGTCGGCCCCAAAAATACTTGCTGCCAGGGTAAATCACCCATGGCAGGAAGCTATACTGTAACTAATAACACGGTGATATTTGACCCGGCTTTCGACTTCATAATGGGTCAACGCTACACGGTTTCAACTCGCAGAGGTGATGGTAGTAATACAGTTACCCCAGTGCTAAACGAGTTTTCCATCGAGTCAGCTATTGAAGCCATCAAGCCCGAAGTGCTGATGGTTTATCCTAGCACCACAGCACTGCCTGAAAACACTTTACGGTTTTATATCCACTTCTCAACGCCAATGAAGCCACATCTTGCTGAGAAATTCATAAGACTGGTAGATGCTGAAGGAAGCTCAGATAAGACTGCGTTTATGACGTTTAAACAAGAGATTTGGAGTGCGGATCGTAAACGGCTGACGCTGCTAATGGATCCTGGCCGTATCAAACGAGGTGTCGCTCAAAACTTGACGCAAGGGCCTGCTTTGTTAGAAGGGAACAACTATTCAATCGTAGTGGATGACGGGTGGCCAAGTGCAAGTGGCAGACAAGAGTCTCCGATGTTTGAAAAAACATTCTCTGTTATATCTCCTTTACGTAAGCTACCTGATGTGAAGTTATGGACGGTGCAGTCACCTGAGACTAAAACCAGTAACCCTTTGGTGATCAAATTTGACCGACCTTTCGATCATCAGCTGGTACAAAGTGCTATCAAGGTCCTAGACGACGCAGAAAATATAATTGCGGGTACCGTTTCGATTGAAGATAATGAAAAGACATGGCGCTTTCAACCAAAGAGTGAATGGAGTGGTGCATCGTTACAATTAGTTGTAGATGCACGTTTAGAAGATGTTGCTGGTAACAACTTTAAGGATCTGCTTGATCACTCCGTTAAAACGGAATTAAAAAGCTATAATGAAATAAGATTTTCGGTAGATCTAAAACCTTAAGGTGAAGACCACCTCTCTAAAAATATTCTAGGAGACGCTCAGAATGAAACGTTTTATGCTTGTACTGGCAGGTTTGGTCGCTATCGCTGTTTTAGTCAGTGCGCTTATAGACTGGAATCCCATTAGAACGCCCGAAGACTCTTCCGGTGAAACGGTTGTGTTGTTACATGGGCTAGGGCGCAGTAATCTTGTGACTAAAACCATGGCAAAGCGTTTGTTTGAGTCTGGCTTCAGTGTAAAGCAAATTGGCTATCAGTCTTTATTTGGCGACACGCCGGATGAAGTAGTGAAGGAAGTTACCGAACAAATAAACGCCTGTTGTTCAAACCTCACTAAACCAGTACATTTTGTTGGCCATTCGCTGGGAGGGCTTTTAGTTCGTGCTTATCTGGGTGAAAATACTGTGGCCAATCTTGGTCGGGTTGTTTTGTTGGGTTCACCGAATAAAGGTACACCGATTGTTGATGGCCTCAAAGGTGAGTGGTTGTTGGAAGTTGCAGGTGAAATGACCAAAGCGCTGGGTACGGATGACAGCAGTGGTTTCTTGAGTTCCCTGAAAGCGCCGACCTACACGTTGGGAATCATTGCTGGGGTGGCAGATGCCGGACGCTCGGAAGAGATTCCGGGCGATGATGATGGTCTGGTGCCGCTAGAATCGACCAAAGTGGCAGGGATGAGCGATTTCGTTATTTTGCCAGTGAGCCATGCTGATATGAGGGAAGATGAGCAAACGTATTCTCAGCTACTGCACTTCCTGAAAGAGGGGAAGTTTGATCATGAGGCAGTACAGAAGTAATTATATTATTGAGCTAATTTATGAACCAGTCTCCTACCAATGCCAATTCATCAGGTATCGATATTGATCGCAAGGTGCTCAAGACACTTCTGACTCGATCTGACCGGCCTGGCGCTATTTTTCTGTTGCAGTGGGCTATTTGTCTGCTGATATCTGGTTACGCTGTCTACGCAACACTCGAGAGTGCGTGGATTTGTTTGGCGATGTTAATTTATGGCACGATTATCACCGTCCCTAACTATGCATTGAGTCATGAAACCGCGCATGGGACGGCTTTCAAAACACAATGGGTTAATCAGTCGCTGTTTTATATCACCTCCTTTATCTATGGTGAAGAACCGCTGCACCGTCATCACTTACACACAAAGCATCATAATAATACTTGGCACCCAGAAACCGACCCGCAGATGCCTTTTGAGACACCGATGGATTTTAAGGGTTGGCTCGAAGAAATCTCTGGTTGGGGTCTATTAAAATACTGCACCAAAGCGAATTGGCAACTCGCAACCAAACGTTATTCACCCATGACGCTGGAAGGCGTGCCCAGTGAGGTTTTGCCTCGTTGCACATTTAATGCCAGAGTCTTTATTGCACTGTACAGTTTGATTGTTATCCTGATTCTGGCAGGACAAACATGGCTACTTTGGTTTGTAGTTATCCCTCGCTTACT
>CALAJG010000218.1 GCA_937923375.1 uncultured Leucothrix sp. | reverse complement strand
ACATAAGCCGTGCTTCCCGCCTCGTGGCACTGCTGAACCAACGACTGCGCTGCTCGTGAAGCGGGTTCTAGCAAGCCTTGTTGCAATAGCTGCTCAACATTTTGCCTTTCCAGATTAAATCGTGCAGAGCTCCAATCACCCTGCAACGCTTCGGCACTTTTCATCCACCTCGCAAGGTTGTCTTTTTCTACTGGGGCATCCTGCTTCTTTAACAAGGTTTCCATACGTTTTAGCAGCACTAACACCTGAGGGGCATTATCGGCAACTAAGTTTGGCGGTTCTGAAATTTCCGCTAAATAAGCCATTAAGTTTTGACGTTCCAGCGTCGATAATTTAATCGCCATCACGTTGTCTTCGAAGTATTGCTGATATAAAAAACCTAACAACTGGTCCATTGCAGCCAGCCAATGCTGAAAAGCGACTTGTCGAGCTTCCTTGCTGATGCTCGAACGTAAGTGGCTTAACAACTCATGAGACAGTTGGTAGTAGGTGTATTCTTTTTCTTCGCATAGACCTACTGCAAGCAGTGCATCCAGGTCTGCTTTTGCAGTCTCTACAGACTCACTACGCAGAACGTGACTGACTACCACCAAATTGCCTCCGCCATTTAACACCGCCAGGGACGGCAATGATTTTTGTAATGACTTTGAAAGTGATTGAATAGCTGATTGGACTGCGGCGTTAGTCGACATAGTGAAACCCAGAATGCAAGAGACGCGCATTATCAAGGGAGAAGCTTTTGCTTGCAATATCTGACAAGGCTCCAGCGAAAAAAACCCTTTTTGCCACTATTATTATTTATTCCACAAATAACAAAAATCATATTAAGATGGGGCACCAAAAAATTTAGGAGCTGCTATGAACATTCGCCCATTCATTCTCCCCTTGCTCGCCGCCTGCTGCGTAGCCACTCCAGCCATCGCTAAAGAGTGGCAGGATGACAAAACTTATAAATTAACTATTTTGCATACCAATGATAACCATGGTCGCTTCTGGCATAACCGTCACGGTGAATACGGTATGCCTGCACGATTTACGCTTATCAATGCGATTCGCAATCAAGTTGAGGCAGCTGGTGGCAGCGTGCTAGTGTTATCGGGTGGTGACATCAACACTGGTGTGCCTGAGTCTGACCTTCAGGATGCAGAACCCGACTTCAAAGGTATGAAGCGAATCGGTTACGATGCCATGGCCTTAGGTAATCACGAGTTTGACAACCCATTAGATGTTCTGGCTAAGCAGCAGGAATGGGCAGGTTTCCCGTTCTTGTCAGCGAATATTTATTCTAAAGACGGCGGCACTCGCATGTTCAAGCCGTATAGCATTATTGACAAGCAAGGCATCAAGATTGCAATCATGGGCTTAACCACTGAGGACACGGCTAGAATCGGTAACCCAGAATACCTGTCTAACGTTGAGTTCAAAGACCCAAAAACTGAAGCCAATTTAGTGCTTGCAGAGCTTGCAGATGGCCCAAAGCCTGACGTGATTCTGGCAGTCACTCACATGGGGCACTACGACGATGGATCCCACGGTTATAATGCACCGGGTGACGTTATGCTGGCTCGCTCACTACCAGAAGGTTCGGTCACTGCTGTTATTGGCGGCCACTCTCAGGAACCGCTGTGCATGGAGTCTGAGAATGTTCGCAACAAGAAGTTCAAAGCAGGACAAGCCTGCACTCCTGATAAACAAAATGGCATCTATGTTATGCAAGCTCACGAGTGGGGCAAATATGTTGGACGTGCTGACTTTGAATTCAAAAACGGTAAGACAACACTAACTTCTTATAGCTTAATCCCGATAAACCTTAAGAAGAAAGTCAAAGACGCTGAGGGTAACTCTAAGCGTGTCCATATCGCTAACGAAATCGCTCATAACAAAGAAATGCTGCAACTGCTCGGCCCTTACCTGAACAAAGGTAAAGAAGCGATCAGTATGAAAGTGGGTAGCACTAATAAGTTATTGGTCGGCGAGAGGAATAAAGTTCGCTTCGGTCAAACTAACCTGGGTCGATTGATTGCTACCGCGCAAATGGTTAAAGCCAAAGCTGACTTCGGTATTATGAATTCGGGCGGGGTTCGAGCTTCAATCGAGACAGGGGATATCACGTACAAGGAAGTGCTGACGGTTCAGCCTTTCGGCAATACGTTGACCTCTGCTGAAATGACTGGAAAAGAACTACAGGATTATCTTGCTGTTGTTGCAACCAAGCCTACGGACACTGGTGCTTACGCACAGTTTGCAGGCATTTCGATGAGCGTTAACAAAGACAGCGTTTCTGATGTAAAAATTGGCGGCGAGCCACTCGATATGGAGAAACGCTACCGTTTCTCACTGCCAAGCTTCACTGCTGCCGGGGGTGATGGTTATCCGAAAATTTCTGGATTAGATAGCTTTGTCGACACCGGTTTTGTTGATGCTGATGTCCTAAAAGAGTATCTGGAAAACAACAACCCTTTAGACGCTGATGCATTCGAACCGAAAGGTGAGATAGTTTATAAAAACCAAGAATAAAAACTAAGCATTAGAACCAGATTTATGAAGATAATTCGTTATTAAATTAGCTACGATCCAAAACTTCAAAATCGCCAAGCCTGCCCATTTATTTGAGCAGGCTTTTTTAATTCACTGTCCATGTCTGCTACCAGATACTGTGTATAATGTCCGGTTCAATGCGTAATTCACACAGTATTAGCCACAGAGCTTACTGGGGATTATTTCCGATTGGGCAACCGGAATTCAAAGATTAATGGACAACAGCGGCTATCGTTTCAAGGTTTTTTCAACTCTATTTGTGTTTCTATTATTAACGCTTTCAGTAGTGGCTGATCCTAAACCTGACACACCAAAAGAACTAACAGCTTTGGAAACGCTATCCTCTTTAATTGCTCAGAAAAAAGTTATTGATGCCGATATTTCAACCCTCAATATCGAGCTTAAAAGAGCCTCCTCAGACTCAGAAAAAGAGCAGCTGAAAATCAACTTAGACAGCAAGGGTGACGAAGCGCAGAAGATTAATAGAAGCATTGAAAACCTTGCTGCCAATACCGATTTGAGCTCACTCAGGGCCGTAAAAGATGAAGAGTTTAATTTTGAAAAGGAGCTCTTCTCGCTAATAGAACCGACGTTAAAAGAGATGCGGCATTTAACTTATGACGTCCGAGCTAAGGCCGAGTTACGGGACAGAATCGCCTTTGTAAATAAACGAATCCCGGTCGTTAAGACGGCGCTTAAAAATATTAGCCAGTTGAATGGCGCATCCAAAGACAGGCATTTAAATATCCATATCGATAAATTAAAAAACCGCTGGACGAAGCAATTAATAGGTTACGAAACCGAACTCAGCTCAGCCACATTACAACTCGAAAAATTTGAACTTGACGAAAAAGTTCGCGAAGAAAATGAGCCCAGTTTCTTCAAGACCTTCTTTGAAAAACGCGGCTGGGTATTGCTGAAAGCACTCGGCGCAATCCTTGTTGTTCTGCTGATTGCTAACCTTATTCACCGGATGCTAACAAACTCTATAAAAGGCTATCAGAAGGCGAACCGTAGCGTCCGACTCAGGCTGATTGATTTAATTCATCGCAGTGTCACTATCATTTTCATGATTCTTGCACCGATGTTTGTATTCTATCTGTCCGAGGACTGGGTGCTATTTACGCTAAGTATTATGATACTTATTGGCGCGGCCTGGAGCCTGCGAGAGGCTATTCCAAAATACTGGGAGCAAATCGAGATTTTTCTGAATATTGGATCCGTTCGGGAAGGCGAGCGCATACTAATGGATGGACTGCCGTGGGAAGTCAAAAATATCAATATATTTTCGACGCTGCACAACCCCAGAGCAAACCTGACCAAACGGGTAAAACTTGGCGATCTTGCTGGCCTGAACTCACGCCCCGCCGACAAAAGCGAACCTTGGTTTCCTTGCCAGAAAGGTGACTGGGTTATTTTATCTGACGGGGTTCGTGGAAAAGTGATCGGAATCTCACTTGAGCTAGTTGAACTGATCCAACGGGGCGGCGCGCGCTGCACCTATACACTAAGCAACTTTCTTGGTGCTTCTCCTCAAAATCTATCCCTGAACTTCCGAATAAAAGAACGTTTAGGCATCAGCTATAACAATCAAAAAATGGTCACCAAAAAAGCCCCTGAAAAGCTCAAGGAATACCTGAGGGATAGATTGAGGCAAGATGGGTATCATGAGATTCTACTCAACTTAAATGTGGAGTTTGAAAAAGCCAATGATTCGTCTCTGGATCTGGTTGTTATCGCTGACTTTAAAGGTGATGCGGCGGATATTTACAATCGTCTGAGACGAGCGATACAAGGCTACTGCGTTGATGCTTCGTCTGAGTTTGATTGGGAAATTCCATTTCCTCAGGTTACTTTTCACAATCCGTCGCTGGCTTGATCAAAGTCCAGATAAACCTAGCCGGATCAGCAAATACTGGCGTTTAAGCAATGCCCAGTTTTACTTTACGTGCATTGATTGCCCCTAATGCTTCAAGTTTTTCCTCTCGGGGCATTATGATCCATTCACGAATTTCATCCATGTTACGGTAGCAACCATCGCACAATTCGGTTTTAGAATTTAACGTGCACAAGCCAACGCAGGGCGACGGTACAGTGCGATCAATTACTGGCTTTTCACCACGCCGACGTCTGGCGCGTCTCGGTCTTTCATTCATTCATGAACTCTCATCAGACAAACGTTAAATCCTTCCAGCTTTCGCTAAGCGGAAGCCTTGCAAATATCCAGATAGTTAGCCACGACCGTCGGCATACCCTGTTCAATACACTCGACAGTCAGTACATGACCAATTGATACTTCCAGAATATTAGGAATAGTCAAAAATTTTGCCAGGTTCTGACTGTCCAAATCATGACCGGCATTTATCTCTAGCTCTAATCGATCGGCTTCTGCTGCCGCAGCTACATATTCTGCGAATACCTTATCTTGCTCTGCTGTGCCATAAGCACTGGCGAAAGCCTCTGTATATAACTCGATCCGATCCACGCCGGTTTTGGCAACTCGTTGCACTTGATCAACATCAGGATCTAAAAATGCCGCCACACGAATCCCCGACTGCTTCAAACGATCCGTTACTATTTCCAGCAGCTCACTATGCCAAGCGACATCCCAGCCATGATCTGAGGTCAACTGATCAACTGCATCCGGAACCAGAGTACATTGGTCAGGGTTACAGGCTTCAACTAACTCCAGGAAATCATCTGAGGGATAACCCTCAATATTGTATTCAACATCGGGGTATTGCTTCAGTAACTCAGACAAATCGCGCGCATCTTGCCGAGTGATATGTCGCTCATCCTGCCGCGGATGTACCGTAATGCCTTGCACGCCCAGTGCAATAAATTTCTTAGCAAACCCCACCACACTAGGGAAATCTCTGCCTCTGGAATTACGCAGCAGCGCAATCTTATTCAAATTTACACTCAGCTTAGTCATAACCGATAAATCTCAAAACGAATTGGTTAAAGCCATGGTATTCGCTTCTTATCAAGCTGACAATAACTTGCTGCTAACAGACAGTTTCAATCACTCAAAAATTCATGCATCATGCAGTCAATATTTGCATCAATCAGGAGTAAGGAATGGCACGAAAACGAATGGTAGTAGAGATAGGAATGGGTACCGACCTTCAAGGTCAGGACTACACCAAAGCCGCAGTGCGTGCCCTCAAAGATGCACTCTGGCATAACTCACTCACCATTGCACCCGCCTTTGGTTTTGACAAAGAGAAAATGCAGATCGAAGTCAGCATCGGGGTAGCAAAGCCTGATCAAGTTGACAAGGAAACAGTGAAAGCCGTCTTGCCTTACGGTCAGGCAACGGTCGAAGTCGTAGAAGGTGGACTCGATATCCCAAGCGACTGCGGTACAAAAACCACGGTTATTGCTAACGCTGCAGCCGTCGTTTATCTAGACTTCGCAGAGGAGGAAGCGGCATGAGTTTACAACGCATTATCTTAGAGATGGGGACTGGCAACGACCTGTACGGTGAAGACTACACCAAAGCAGCAGTACGCGCCGTGCAAGATTGCCTACATCACAGCTCAATCTCTTTGTTTCGCTCGATGGGAATTGACCACGACACGATGCAGGTGGAAGTGACGATTGGCACACAAAAACCCGAAGCAGTGGACACTGAAGTGGTTGCTAAACAGATTCCGTTTGGAACTGTAAAGGTCAATACCGTTAAGGGTGGCTTGAACGTAGCCGACCCTGTACAAGATACAGTCACAGTAATTGCCTCTGCTGCTGTAGCCGCAAGATTAGAAATCCCTGAGGGAAAATATCGCCCTGCTTAGCAAGCCGTCGCTGCACCTACTAAGTGAAGGTGCAGCGCCTGTTACTTAGTAGCCCGAGGTATCAAAGTTATGGGATTTCAACACCTTCTTGATCGTCCCCATAAAAACGTCATACTCTTCTTTCGACAAACAAGCGAATGAGTCCTGTGCATTCTTACTTGTAATACCATACAGCCTCTCTCTTAATGCCTCACCAGAGTTTGTCAGCCTGACTTTTACGGAGCGACGATCCTCAACGCTTGTGACACGCAGCACTAAACCTTTCTTACTGAGTTTTTCAACAATTCTGGAAATTGGCGCCTGATGCATTCCGGCTAGATGAGCCAGTTCATTAATCGATATACCAGGCCTTTCGCTAAGAATGGATAACACCACCCATTCTGAGACGGCGACGCCAGCATCAGCATTTTTCAATCGAGCCTGCAGGTTATTGTTAGTCAAACCTGTCAAACATCGTAACCAGAACCCAGGAACCTGGTGCACGCGCATCGTCTTTGACATAGACGCCCCTATTATTTAACATTATTGGCTTATAATAGCCCATATTAGCTTAAAAATCATTTTCTTCTAAATTTAGTGGTATTACACATAACTTCAGAAAGTAAAGTCATAGATAACTACTCTGCCCTCCTCTTTGTCTTTACCCGGGAGCGGTACAGCAAATCGGCAGCCCTTTTCATTACAATTTGAGGAAAAACTCATAAGGGACAAAGGAAAACCACTGTGGGTTGGTAATCTTAAAGAGAACATAGCCTGATCATTTAACATATCCCAGGCATAGAGTTCCGCATCAGTACCAAGAGTTATAAAAGCATTAGCCTGCGGTATGAAGTCAGCATCCAAAACAGTTTGTGAATGTCCTTTCAATGGCGCCGCGCTCTCATTGTTGAGGATATTATTTTCCAGAGCATAGCGATTGATATTGGAGCCTCGACCAAATGCCAGTATCGACTTTCCATCCGGCGAAAAATAGGCCCCGTATAAGTCGTAACTTACCTCCAGTTCAGAAACAGGCTCTCCCTCAGCTAGCCCATCATCCCCTAACTTCCAGTTTTTGATCGAGCGCTTGCCAATAGTTAGCAAATATTTTTCATCCGATGACAAGGATATTGACTCAGGCCCACGCTTTTCAGGAGGTTTGCTATGCAGTCGTTTAGAGTATCGAACTTTAGCTCCGAGAGACGGTGCTACATCGACTCTCCCCACATATCCATCAG
>CALAJG010000217.1 GCA_937923375.1 uncultured Leucothrix sp. | reverse complement strand
TCCATGACTTCACCCTTTACTTCATAGCCTTGCCCTTCGAGGAACCGCTTTAAGGGTAAATATAGATCAGATTCTTTCACTTAACAGTCTCAAGATTTAATCATTGATGCGAGTTTAGCGACTGTGTTCCAATTTCTGGCCGTCGCGGCGACACCTAAACATTTCTCAACGTTTGTGAATAGTTTGGAACGGCTTACCCCCTCAGGTGCATATAAGTAAAATACATTGCTCTTGAGCTCATAAGATTCAGATCGTTGCTTTACCGCTTCAAGCTTTTCTAAATCTGGTGATTGCGGGATCGCGTCGAGGAAAAAGAAATGCAGCAGTTTGCCCTCTTCTGTAGGAAATGGGTTGTTAGCAATGGCGACCGCCAACTCTGTAGCATCCAATAGAAACACCTTGGGTTCAAAACCATGAGCCTCAAGAACATTGGCGCTTAGACGCTTGGCTAAATCAGTCTTTGAATTACTGTCTGTTTGGAAAACCACATTACCGCTTTGGATGTACGTTTTAACGTTTTCACAACCCAAACTCAAAATCAGTTCAGAAAGCGACTTCATGGGAAGGAGATTTTTACCGCCGACATTGATGCCCCTGAACAGGGCGATAAAGGAGTTCATAATCCAAGGTTTCTTGCAGTGGTTTTTTTGTTAGTTCCCATACTTCATTTATAAAAACACCAATAGGATTAATATCTTACCACTTTGGTTTCGAAGCTTATAGACTAGCATTAGCTTACTGCTTAAAGATCAGATAATGGTTATAAAAATAGACTTCACGAACAAGGAAGCTTAATTGAGTTTTAAGCGAATGGTAACGTGATGTTGGGGTTGGTGAGGAAACGGCTGAAATACCAATATCTCTAGCCATCATCACAGCGCGTTTCATATGTAAGGGATCGCTCACGATGATTGCTGATTTAAAGCCGTTTTTATCCATCACTAATTTAGCCTCAAGTAAGTTTTGGCGGGTTGTTCTGGATTGGGTCTCTTTCAGCATTGCGGAGTTTGGAACGCCCTTTTGAAAGGCGAATGTTCGGGCAACCTCGCTTTCGGCAAACTTTTTTCCTTCACCTTTCCCACCCGTGAAAATCATTTTAGGGACTTTGCCCTGTTGAAATAAAGTCACTGCGTGGTTGATTCTTTCTTCGAAGACTGGGGATGGTTTGTTATCATAAATTGCTGCACCCAAGACGATTGCGCAGTCAGCTGGTGTAGGTGCATGATCTTGATTGCCAAAATTCCAAATCGTTAAACCTAGATACACCAGCCATATTAAAATCGTCACGACCAGCCAAAGTAATAGTTTTCTGAGTAATAGCAGAAGTTTTGAAAAGCGACTGAGTGTAAGTATCATTCGAACGAATAATGATAACGGCAAGAAATGAACTTCACATACTATGCGGCGGACTCTGCTTCAATCCATACTCAACCGCCATTACTGCCGCTGTAATGCGCGAGCTAATTTCCAATTTACGCAAAATAGCCTTCACATGCAGCTTGACCGTACCATCTGAAATTCCTAAGTGGCGCGCTATAACCTTATTGCTCTGCCCTTCTGCAAGGTGCAGTAAAATCTCATACTCACGTGGTGTCAGACTTTCAAAAGGATTCGGTTTCTCAATCGGTTTTTCCTGATTTCCCCCCTGCACAGCGCTGGCTAACACCTGAGCTAAATCCGGTGCCACGACAGTTTTCCCGCCGACAATCTCACTAATGGCAACCACCAACTCATCAGGCTCCATGTCCTTCATCAGATAGCCGTTGGCACCGAGTTGCAAGGCGCCAATCAAATCAGCCTCATCACTACTGGTCGTCAACATAGCCACAGGTAGATCGGGTTTCGCCTGTTTGATATGTTTTAGCACGCTAAGTCCATTCATTTCAGGCATGCGCATATCCAACAGTACCAAGTCTAATGTTTCCTCAGTTGCTAAACGAATTCCTTCGGCACCACTAGCCACAGAGGCCACCACTTCGATATCCCGCCGTTTTAGTAGATCTTCCAATCCGGCACGAAATAAAGTGTGATCATCGATTAATAAGAGTCGTTGTTTCATCGTTATTTCCCTGATGTAGTTGTGGCCATTCTGTCGGTAGCACTTATGTTTGGGGGTACGGCGACTTTAAAATTAAGCTGAAGCAATAATCCTTCTCCGTCGGATTCAAACTGTAGTTCACCATTGAGGCGTGCTGCACGCTCTTGCATGACTGACAGCCCGATATGCTCACCGGTTTCTTTGTTTGGCTTAGGGCGGTCCTCAGAAAGCCCGGGGCCATCGTCCTCAATCAAAATGCTGCAATCCCCATCAACCGAGCTGTAAAGCAATATTCGGACGGTTTCAGAACCGCTGTGTTTACGGATATTGGTCAACCCTTCTTGAACAATTCTCACAACTTCGATTTCAGCATCGCGAGCCAGATCCTTCAAGTCCCAGTTATGATAGAAAAACACATCAAACCCCGTTTCACGGCGGAATTTTTCTACGACACTTTCAATTGTCCTTACCACACCCTTGCCATCAATCGGCGCTCTAAAGTGTGTGATCAAGCTTCGCAGTTCAGAGTTGGCTGTTTCAATCCCGCTTTCCAGCCCTTTCAGTTCTTGGCGTAATTCGTCTGCCTGTTGCTCTTTCAAGGAATCATCAAATAAACGAACTTTATAGCGCAGACTAGCCAGCGTTTGCGCCAGTGAATCGTGTAACTCATGCGCCATTCGCGTTCGTTCCTGAATGATCGAAAGCTGTCTGGCATTGTCTTCAACACTAGCCTGTTCGATAGCCATACCGAGATGTTTCCCGATACTCTGAAGCACCGCATCCTCATCGGTAATACTCGATTCGCGCGTATCATTTGGGGAGACAAACAGGTTGTAAATGCCTATCGATTTGCCTTGATAACGCAGTGGAATCGCCAGCATTTCACAATCCATTAGTTCAGAACACTCGCTGCCTCTGGATATCCGACACTTCGTCATTTCAGTCTCGCGAGTCACGCAGTTCTCATGAAAACTGCGAATGCAAGTGCATTGATTATCTGACAGCTGCCAGACCTGCTCATCCTCCGGCAAACCAATACTGGCGACCAGTTTGAGTTGATCATCTACTAGTAAACGTACAGCGGCGGCTTTGGCGCTCACCACACCCTGCATCGTCAACAAAAAACGTTGTAGCAGATCATCCAACCCTGATGAGCTATTAATGCAATCTGCCACATCATAAAGCACGCTCAGGTGATATTTTTTCTCCGCGATATAGGCTTCTTGCTGGGTACTGGACCGCCTATGCTCACTCATAATCAGGACTCCTTAATCCAAACTCGACTGAGCTGGAGGACGGTAGTGGGGATCGTTTGGGTTGATGAAAATAAATTCCATATTCCCATCGATCTCAACAAAATCCAGCGTCATTCTGTTGGCTTTAACCGCAGAGTCTTTGTCCAAAACCAATAGCACACCTTGAGACTGAATCTGCTCATCGCCCTCATCCAGCTGATCGTCAAAGCCCATCTGGTAATGAAACGCACCGTTTTCCAGCGACTTAATAGCAATTCTCAGCGGTAATCCCACCGCGTTAGTTTCTTCAACTGAATGAATAACTTGCTTGGCAGCGGCTTTGGTAATTGTGATTTCAGTCATGTCTTTAACTCCTGCACCGGCATGACATCCCGGTTTTTGGTTTGTTTGACGAAGGCAACAAAACGTCTGGCCCAGTGATGTTGTTCGGTATCTCTCAAATGTGAGTAAGATGCCAGCAAGTTCTTATAAACCCAACCATCCTGATTACCAGTAATGCCTTTGCCCCGC
>CALAJG010000216.1 GCA_937923375.1 uncultured Leucothrix sp. | reverse complement strand
GCTTCCAGATCATGCTTAGAAAAGGCCTTAAACGCCAGCATGGTATTGGTTTGGGTGATGCCCTTCACTGCGCTGATTTTGTCTGTCATCAAATTTGCCAGTACTTCATTGTCACGAACCCGCACAATACCTATGAGGTCGTACTGCCCTGTAACTGAATACACCTCAGAAATTTCTGGCATTCCGGCTAGTTGCTCGGCAACGTCGTTAACTAGTTTTCGCTTAACATTCAGTAAGATGATGGCAGTATTCATGGCGATATCCTGTGGATAAATTGTAGGTAAATTTATTGGCTGATAGATCGATAGCTTAAGTCAAAGATCCAGATAATACAAAGTCAGAAAATGCCCCAAACGTTAGCCGGCCACCTCAAAAATTTTACCGGGATTCATAATTCCGTTGGGATCGAACATCGTCTTGAGCCCCCGCATACAGCTGATCTCAGCCTCCGAACGTGAGTAAGATAAATAGTCACGCTTAAGTAAACCAACACCGTGCTCGGCTGAAATACTGCCGTCCAGATCTTTCACCAACTGGAAAATGTGAGGATTGACTTTGCCGCACTCCTCATAAAATGCATCTTTATCCATATCCGCCGGTTTGAGAATATTTAAATGCAGATTCCCATCGCCAATATGCCCATACCAAAGCACTTGAAACTGCGGATAATGCTCAGCGATTAGCTCGTCAAGTGAAGCAAGAAAAGCGGGGATGTTGGACACCTTAACTGCCAAGTCATTTTTGTAAGGCGTATAGTGTGAAATAGACTCCGAAATATCCTCGCGGAGTCGCCACAGATTTCGCGCCTGCTGCTCATTTTGACTCATGACGCCATCCAGCACCCAGCCTTCATTAGTACACTGCTCGAAGGTGTCGAGCACAAGGTTCTCGGTTGCTTCCGCGTCATTCTCAAACTCAAGTAACAGGTAATATGGCGCATCCGTTTCAAACGGTTTGGGAATGCCTTTTTGTTCGTGAACAATTGCGACTGAGTCCCGCGAGAAAAGCTCCAGTGCGGTAGGATCCATTTTGTCCTTGAACGCCTGAAACGTTTTCATGATTGCATCGACATCTCGAATACCTAGCACCATCACCGTCAGGTTGACCGGTAGTTTAGTCAATTGCATAGTGGCTTCAGTAATGAATCCCAAAGTGCCTTCCGAACCGATAAACATTTGTCGAAAATCGTAGCCCGTGGCGTTTTTTACCAAGCCGTGGTTTAAGTCGAGTATCTCACCTGAGCCCGTGACCACTTTTAAGCCGGCCACCCAGTTGCGTGTCAGCCCGTATCGCACTACTTTAATGCCGCCTGCATTAGTAGCAATATTGCCGCCAATATGACTGGAACCGGAAGAGGCAAAGTCGACGGGATAATAGAGATTTTTATCTTCAGCAAGCTGCTGTAACTGCTGAGTTATGACACCCGCTTGGCAAAGTGCAGTGCGGTCAATAGGGTTAAAGTCCAGAATCTTATTCATCTTTTCAAATGAAACAACCACTTCTTGGTTGCTTGCCATTGCACCGCCGCTAAGACCGGTTCTGCCGCCGGAAGGCACTAGGTTAAAAGGCGTTTGGTTAGCTAGTTTGACGAGGGATTGAACTTGTTCAGTGGATTCAGGAAAAACGATGGCTAAAGGGTTAGGTAAGGAGGCGTTGGACCAATCTTTGCCGTACTCGGCAAGCGAGTCTGGATCAGTTAATAGCTGGTTTTTATCGAATATTTTACTGAGTGTATTGGTCGCTTCCATCGATCTATGTCCTTTTCTTGGTGTCGTATTGACATTGTAGCTACAAAAATATAATAATAAAGCTATTATGGAACAAACACAGACATCAGATAAAACTATCCAGCTCCGAGCATCTCAGTTTGACAGAGATCTTATCGATCATGCTGCTAATCTCGCGGGCATAAACCGTACCCAGTTTATGCTTGGTGCAGCCATTCGTGAAGCTAAGAATCTCCTGCTTGATCAGACCGCTTTATTTGTTGATGCGGACTCCTTTGCTGCCATTATTGATCAGCTCGATAACCCGACGCCTATTTCTGAAAACCTACAGAAGACCTTAACTGCCACAAGCCCGTGGGATCGTGATTAGTAAACCCCAACCCGAGGTTGAAATTCAGTTACTGACTTCTACCCACGAACTAGAAGGTTTTTCCTGTGGCGATGAGTCTTTGGACGAATGGTTAAACAACCGTGCGTTAAAAAACCAAAAGCTCTCCGCAACTCGGACTTTTGCGGTAACCGTAAAAGACGAACAGGCAGTCATTGGTTACTACGGCCTGTCAATGAGTAAAATATTACGTGCCGATGCTCCTAAAGGTACCCAGCGCAACATGCCAGAGCATATCCCGGTAATTTTGCTTGGCAGACTCGCCATAGATAAGGCCTGGCAAGGAAAAGGGCTGGGGCGCTATCTCACACGCCATATGATCAAGACCAGTCTTGCTGCAAGTCAAACGGTTGCTGCGCGAATGATAGTGACCAAACCGATTGATGAAAATGCCTTTCAGTTTTATCAATCGGTTGGTTTTGAAGCCTTAAAGGGCCAAGAGCTTCTTTTGGCTATTGACCTAAAGAAGGTTGCGAGCCATTTATAGACACGGGCCAGACTCAATCTTAAGCCGCATCAACCGTCACTTGATTCTGAACACCAAGCCCTTCAATACCAAGCTCCATCGTATCTCCAGCTTTTAAGAAAATCGGCTCTGGCTTAATCCCCAAACCAACACCCGGTGGCGTACCCGTAGAGATAATATCGCCAGGCTGCAAGCTCATAAACTGTGATAAATAAGCAACCAAGAAAGCAACCCCATAAACCATTGTCTTAGTAGAGCCGTCCTGACGACGCACGCCATTAACATCTAAGTACATTGATAGGTTTTGTGGGTCAGCCACTTCGTCTTTTGTTACCAACCAAGGACCAATTGGTCCAAAGGTGTCTGCCGATTTTCCTTTGACCCACTGCCCCGAACGCTTCGCCTGAAAGTCACGCTCAGAGACATCATTGATCAAGCAGTACCCCGCAACGTGATCTATGGCATCAGCTTCATCAATATATTTCGTATCTTTACCGATCACCACGCCTAGCTCAACTTCCCAGTCAGTCGCTGTTGAAGTTCGGGGGATTTCGATATTATCGTTTGGACCACAAATGGCTGAAGTCGCCTTAAAGAACACAATCGGCTCAGGTGGCACTTTAGCGCCCGTTTCAGCCGCATGATCAGAATAGTTGAGGCCGATACAGATAAATTTCCCAACATTGGTAACGCAAGGGCCAATGCGCGGGCTCCCGTCAACCAATGGAAGTGACGATGGGTCTAACTGGGAAAGTTGCATTAACTGCTCATCATTTAGATTCTCGCCTGACACATCGCTGATATGAGCGGATAAATCTCGGATATTGCCGTCGCTATCCAGTAGACCTGGCTTCTCTTGACCCATCTCGCCATA
>CALAJG010000215.1 GCA_937923375.1 uncultured Leucothrix sp. | reverse complement strand
CCGGCTTCATAAGAGTAGTTACCCCGAAAAACCAGCGTCTCATCAAGCGATATATTATTTTTCCCTAGTCCATGCTGATAACCGGCATAGCGACTCTTACCGATGTCTGAATCCTCCAGACCGGTCATAAAACCGATTCTGTTGTGCCCAAGTGAGCAGGCGTAGTCAACAGAGTCTACATCGGCATTGAAGTTATCGATAATGACGGAAGGAATGGTTTTATCTGCAGCGCTATTGTCGATGACTACAACGGGCACCGACTGCTTCATTTTGAGAATGATGCTTTCGATTCTGGGAAAGCAGGTAGCGATGACGCCATCAAGTTTGTCTAATGTTCTGTTTAAGTTGTCGACATTATTCTCAGAGAAGTAGACCACTGAGTAACCATCTTTGGCGGCTACTTTTTCGATAGCATTGAAAATTAGTGAGTAGTAGGGGCTTGAGATGCCAGCAATCATGTTAGCGTCGAGGAAGTAACCGATAGTTCGGTTTTTCCTTCGCTGGACCCGGTCATGATTGACAAACGTACCCTTTGTCGGAATCTTAAAGAGCACGCCCTGAGTGACGAGGTTTTCGATTGATTTGCGAATTGTCATGTATGAGACACCCAACTGCTGTGCCAGAGTTCGCTCACCAGGCAGTTTGTCTACGAGTTGTTTTTTCTTGATTGCCAGTTTTATGTGGTTTTCAACAAGGATGTACTTTGGTGTCGGTTCACTCATAACTTCTCTCTAGATTATTCCCCTTAGTTATTATAGTTGCTAATAGTAAATATACAGGACAGTTTCTGGTTTAGTGTGCTCTGGCTCATCAAACACAGTATCAATTTATAGCTTTATTAATTGAAAACAAACTTCTGCGGAAACTATCTCATGGCATTCACCAATTACTTAAGACTAAATGAGATGCTGCTACATAGCAAATTTACAGCGGGTTAATTTTAATAAATAGTATCTCATAAGTGGTGGTTTTATTGGCAATCAAAAGTGTTCGCATTTGCTTTTCATATATGAATTTACTTATAAAGTACTTATTTATTAATAATTTACAAAATATATTTTCTACACTATTTTAAAGTTTAAACTAGGCCTATTGTAGGGCGTAATCCTGGTTCATGAATCAAGTTACTTTGTAGTGTAAGGATCAATAAATCTAAATCTGGTTTCTTGACTTGATGTATTTGGCATGTTAAAAATTATGCTATATAGCATTCGTGTGCGCCAATCCCAGCACCCTGTAAATAGTTTCGCTTGGAATAATGTGCACGGTTGTTAGAAGACAGAAGGGGTTTACGTTGTAATTCCACTGCCCCTACAGAAGTAGTTTGGATGGAGACCTTGGCAGTTGAACTCAAACCATATCTTGAACCAAAGATATTTAAACACAGATAGTTAATGGAGAAAATCAAATGAAACGTATTATCACGGCTGCGGCGATCTCAGTCTTACTCTTTACCGCGGGATGCTCTAGCAATAACGATCCTGATCCGCAAACACCAACAGTGGTTGAGTTTGACGGTGGTTTGCTGTCGAACGCTGGCTTCGATAACGGTTCAGACGGTTGGTCTGGAAATGCCCTAAATCCAGTCGATGATGGTACTGGATCAAACACTGTCAATTACGCCAACGTCGAGGCAGCAGGTAATGCGTTTGATGTTAACTTAAGCAATGCTGTTGCAATTGAGCAGGGCAAAACTTACAAGCTAACTTTCAAAGCTAAATCTAACGTAGACCGGACTATGGTTGCCGGAATCGGTCTTAACCAAGATCCATGGACAAGTAAAACTGAAACTGTAAATCTTGGTTCTGAATGGCAAACTTACACCCTAACGCTTGCGGCTTCAGATTTTGGAAATGAAAACAGCCGTGTCCTATTCGATATGGGTGCTGAGGTGGGTGAAGTTTATATAGATGATGTCTTGTTGGAAGAGACGGCAGCTGTCACGAACCCATTTGATAGTGGTCTTTTGAATAATGGTGATTTCCAGAATGGTGTTGAAAGCTGGATCGGAAATGCAGCAAGTCCACAAGATGATGGTAGCGGGTCAAACAACATAAACTACGCAAATGTTGAAATGGCAGGTAACCCATGGGATGTTAATCTCAGCCAAGTAGTTGCCATTGAGCAAGGTAAGAGTTACGCCTTAACATTCAAAGCTAAGTCTAACGTCAACAGAGACTTGGTTGCGGGTATTGGTCTGAATGAAGACCCATGGACAAATAAAACAGAAACCGTCAGCCTGACACCAGAATGGCAAACCTTCACTAAGACGCTGACCGCATCTGACTTTGGAAGTGCGAACAGCCGCGTATTATTTGATATGGGTGCTGCAGCAGGTGAAGTATTAATTGACGACGTTTCACTAGTGGAAGCTACTGCTCCTTTTGATAGCGGTCTGTTGTCTAATGGCGACTTCAGTGAAGACAATGCAGGTTGGCTAGCAGGTGTTGAAAATGCTACTGACCCTGCAACGATTATTGAGGTTGATGGAAATAAAATATATTCGGTAGACGTAGCCGCAGCTGGTAATTCTTTTGATGTCAACTTAAGTCAAAAGTTAGCGATTGAAAATGGTAAAACTTACAAGCTGAACTTTAAAGCTAGGTCTGATACTGATCGCAATATTACCGCTGGTATCGGCTTGAGCGGTGATCCATGGACGAATCAGGTTGATGCAGCGATTATCTTAAATACCGAGTGGCAAGACTTTGAACGTACCTTTACCGCTAACTTTGAGGCCGCTGATAGCCGGGTATTGTTTGATCTAGGCGCAGAAATGGGTCAGGTACAAATAGACGACGTTTCTCTGGTTGAGGTTGCTGGCAATACAGCAGGGCTTGCGACTGTAGACTTTGAGACGACTGGTGCAGATTTTGCTTGGGAAGTGTTCGAAAATAATGACAACCCAGCTGTAGAAGTTGTTGCTAATCCAAGTGCGGTGGCTCCAAACGCTTCCGCGACTGTCGCTAAGATTACCGCTCGTGCAGCAAGCTCAGGTGCGCAGCCTTGGGCTGGTGCGGTGACTGAAAACTTACCAACATTTACACTGGACTCTACGAATAAAGTCATCAAAGTGATGGTTTATAAGTCTGTAATAAGCGATGTAGGTATCAAGCTGGAAAGCCTTCAGGCAGACGGTGGTAAAGCGTCAACTGGTGAAATTAAGGTAGCTAATACCTTGGTAAATCAGTGGGAAGAGCTAACTTTTGACTTCTCATCTGTAATCGGTCAACCGGCTAATACTGATATTACTGGCTTGGTGATTTTTCCTGATTTCAACACTGATGGAAGAGCAGCCGATACCGTTACATACTTTGATGGTATTTCATTTAACGAGTAAGCATAGTTAGATGTGAATGTAGCTTACCTATCGCTTGTAACAGGGTAAGAAGCATTCTGATTATTAAAAGGTAGGTGGTTTTCGCAATCACCTACCTTTTTTATTTCTAGATTCAGTAATTAATTTGTGCAGTTGTAATTTGAGAGCAGGGTATGAAAAACTACAATCTTAAAACTTCTTCAAGAGTGCTGTTGACTTCAGAGCAGGGTGACCAAGTCACAGAGAAATGTAACATTACATTTAGGAGAGAGTCTGCTGAGGATAATGTTATTCATATTCAGCCCGATATTTTGAAACAAAAAATATCAGGTATCGGCTCATCCTTTACTGAGGCTTCAGCTTTCGTTCTGGCACATCTCACGCCTGAGGAGCGACATGAAGTAATGGAGCGCATTTTTTCAAGTCGCGGGGCTAATTTTTCAATCGCACGCACCCACATAGCTTCCTGTGATTTTTGTGTCGAAGGTCATTATGGTTACGCAGAAACCGAAGATGATATGGCACTAAAGAGCTTTTCAATTGCTCCGGATCATGATGGTTTTAGTGTTCAGGCCTATTCCGGAATTCGCGATGAGTCTTATGATCTGCTGCCAATGATAAAGCAGGCTCAAGCGATCAAAGCTAAGCAGCAAGATAATGATCTGAGGATCGTTGCTTCAGCCTGGACAGCTCCGCCATGGATGAAAGATAACGAAAAATGGCATGAGCCCGGGACGCCAGAAAATAACTTCAATGGTCGGGGTGGGGTGCTTAAACCGGAGTGTGAATCCGTTTATGCAGATTACTTAATTAAGTATCTTGATGCGTATAAAACGGAAGGCGTTGATATCTGGGGGTTGACCCCTGTTAATGAGCCGGGTGGCAATAATGGTAACTGGGAGAGTATGCATTTTACGCCACAGACTCAAAATGATTTTATCAAGAATCATCTGGGACCAAAGCTTAAAGCTAGCCAGCATGGTCATGTGAATTTAATGTTTTTTGATCACAATACAGGTGATCTGGAAAATTGGGCAGATGCGATTTTGGCTGATGTCGAGACTAAACAATACGTTTACGGTTCTGCTGTTCACTGGTACGAGAGTACAGATAAAGTTTTCGAAGAGGTTTTTGATCGAGTTCACAAAAAATACCCTGATTATCCCATCATTCACACAGAAGGTTGCATTGATGATTTGGGTAATGATGCAAAAGCCGGAATCCTCGACCCAGTTGCTTATAAAGAGTCAGGGTGGTTTGATAACGATGAATTTTGGTGGAACGAGAATGCAACGGACTGGGGTTATAGTGCGGAGTGGGATAGTGTGATTATGGAGGATCACCCCATTTACACGCCGGTACATCGCTATGCAAGACATGTCATTACTGGGATGAATCACTGGCTTTCAGGGTGGATTGACTGGAATATTGTGTTAGACAAGCGCGGTGGCCCAAATCACGTAGGAAATTATTGTGGTGCGCCTATCATGATTGATACTGAGTCGGGATATGTGTATTACACTCCGATTTTCTATATTTTGTCCCAGTTTAGTCAAACAATCCGACCCGGTGATCGTGTCGTTGAAACCAATTTAAACCTTAAGCCGGAGCTAGGTGGTGTGTTGATTGCCAGTGCTTCTATTAGTCCTGAGGATAAAATCAGTGTGCAAGTGTTTAATACTGGTAAAGAGGCGATTGATTATGCCTTGCAAATTGGTGGCCAAACTGCCGATGTCAATATTCCGGCAAACGCTTTGCAAACTTTGGTAATTCAGCTGTGAGTTGGTTATTTGTGGTGGAGTGCTCGATAGCAGATTCGCCAGCTTTTTTAGGAACGAATTACTTATAAAATCTGGGCTTTCAAAAGATTTGCTGCTTTTATTACCTTGACAAAATTCTTTGTTTTATTCAAACTGCTATATAGCGGATAGAGTGGGTCTTTAAGCTCGCGAAAAACCAAATATCAACGGGGAGAGAGTGATGTTAACGCCGAGAAGTAATTTTTCTTTCAGCAAGCTAAGTGTCTTTTTTACAGTCCTATTATGTCTTTTCTTAAGCGGCACGTCCTTTGCTCAGTCACCGCAAAAGGTTACTACGCATCAGGATGCTAAAGGCTGGAAGTTAAAAGTAGACGGCAAAGATTTCTACATTAAGGGTATGGTCTGGGGTTATACACCTAGAGACGAAAATTACACTTTTAACCTTTGGGGTAAGCCCGAAGCTGAAATCAGACAAGTGTTGGACTACGATTTTGGCTTAATGAAAAAAGCGAATATCAATGCGATTCGTTCGTTTGCCACAATACCCCCCAAGTGGGTCACCTACGTTTATAAAAAATACGGAATCATGACGGCTATCAATCCGTTGATGGGGCGTTATGGCGCGTCAATTGGTGGTACATGGCGCCCAAATACCGACTACTCAGATCCGCTAACACGTAAGGTGCTTAAAGAGCAGGTGCTAAAAGACGTTCGTACGTACAAAAATGTGCCTGGCGTTTTAATGTTTGCACTCGGTAACGAAAGCAACTACGGCCTTTCCTGGAAAAGTTTTGAGATCGAAAACTTACCTAAGGGTGAGCAAAACAAAGCACGCGCAGAATTTCTCTACAGCCTTTTCAATGAAGTCATTGTTGAAGGAAAGAAGATCGATCCACTTCACCCATTCACGATAGTTAATGGTGACCTTCAGTATATCGACATCATTGCTAAGTACAGCAAGAACTGGGATTTGTTGGGTGTCAATTCTTATCGGGGTATCAGCTTTACTGACATGTGGGCTAAAGCGAAAGCTAAGTTGGGTATTCCACTGGCTTTATTCGAGTTTGGAAGTGACGCATTCAATTCTAAAACGTTCAAGGAAGATCAGGTTGCTCAAGCGACTTTCCTCAAAGGCCAATGGCAAGAAATTTACCAGAAAAGCTATGGCCACGGTCAGGAAGGTAATGCAATTGGTGGGTTCGTTTTTGAATGGCGTGATGAGTGGTGGAAGTATAAACAAACTGAAAACTTAGATAAGCATGACACAAATGCTTCCTGGGAAAACGGTGGTTACTCGTTCGACTTTGTTCCTGGCAAAAACAACATGAATGAAGAATGGTGGGGTGTTAACCGTCTAGGGTCAATCACTAGAGACGGCATTTATACTGCCGATCCCAGAATGGCCTACGACGTGTTAACTCAGGTATGGAGTATTGACCCCTACGCGGCAAACAAAGCGTCAGTTAACCAAGCAATGAGCCGCATCGATATGAAAGGTCTTGCTGCTAAGAGTGAAAAGCGCTACGCGGCTCAGGCTCGTAAAGATAATGCAAAGTTTAAGGTAGCTGGCGGTAATATCATAGGCGGCCAATTGGCAAAGGCATACAGCAGCGATAATAGCGACGGGATCGACTACAGTCGTGAACTGATGGCAAATATTGATTTTGAGTTCAGGCCTACCCGTAATATCGAAGGTAGCTTCTCAGTTAACGTGACCCCGAGTGCACTGGAAACTGATTTTGAAAAACGTTATGGGGACAGGGTTAAAGATACTGGTTTAACAAACGGTGGTGACAAAGTTGAGTTGTATGACTTTGAAGTTAGTTATAAATCAGAGGGTTATGACTTACTCGGTTTCTATCATGTGCCTCGGTACCATTGGGGCGACAAAGGAGACTTTTTTGGCCTTCTAAGAGAAACCACAGACATGGAAGGTCAGGATATCTGGAATTCCAAGGCACCGTATGGTGTTGAGTTTATTGGTAAAAAGAGGCTTGATGGACTAACCATCGTTGCCGGTCCTGAAATCTATTGGGGTGCCAATCCTAAGGTAATGCTTAAGTACCAGTTCGGTAAGGACAAACAGTATAGTTTTATTCATTCTGAGGATATATCAACGCAAGACGAGTCTGATACTGAAGGTGCTGATACTGCATCACGCCTTACCCGGCAAACCACACTGCAAGGAAAGTTCACTCCACGTCCGGGAATGGAGTTCCGCGTTGGAGGAATGATATCCGGCACACACAAAATTGGTGAAAAATACGATCGGTTGCATGGCAATGATGTTGTTGAAGCTGAGGTCGAATGGAAAGACACACTTGCTTACAAAGCCAAGCTGACGTGGGATGCAGCACCAAATATTCGTGCCTATTCATCATTGAGTTACGCGGGTATTGTCGCTGATAGTGGTGATCCGGTTCGCGAGGAAGCCAATCAGCTGCCGTACTCAAACCTTGGTAATAAGCGCGAATTTGAATTGGGTATGAAAGTTACTCGAGGTAATTACACTATTGTTCCTCGCTTACTATACCGCGACAACATTATTGATGCGAACCCAACGATTAATGCAGTAACGACTGGAACAGTGCTGTCACCGGGTATTGATGTTCGTAATACCGATGATGACCCATTTGCAGTATTAGGAAATCGTGCAGCGAAGTCTGCAGAAGTCTACCTGACCTATGACCCGACACCGGGCACCTACTTTTATGATTGGGACAACGATGTCCGAGAAAATGCAAAATTTGCTTTCAACGTCGGCTTAACTGCCACTAGTTATGATAAAGCCAGTGACGCCTCGTTGTTTTACTTCGAAGAAGGTGATCGCAATGCAACTTTTGGAGCGGGTCAACCTGCAGCTGACGTTTGGCTTCTTAAGAGTAAAATGGTTTTCAATCATAGGCCTGGCTATAAATCTATATACAAAATTGAAGTCGGAAAGCAGCAGCCGACAGGAATACCTGATGCGGCCTCTAAGTACTACAGTCTTGAAGGTAAGCTTATTCTGAATAATCAGAATATATTCTCGCTGACATACAAGAAGGATGCCTGGGGTAGATACGACTTTGAACGTCAGTTCAACTTTAAGTATCCAGAGCATATTGAGCTAGGCTACACAAGATTGTTGAATAAAGGTTTGAGTGAGAAACGTTCGAGTAAAGTGGGTGTGAAGGCGTTATATCGCACATTGGATGAAAATTCTGATAACACGTATTTTCAAGACGGCAAAAATGATCACATGCTTGAGTTAAGAACATTCTTTGAATACAAATTTTAAGCTTAAATGTTAGGAGTATTACTCATGAAAACATTAATTAACCAGTATTCCCAGTTAGTAACGTCTAAGACTTGCTATGCTGTCATGGCTTCATTCTTGTCATTAGCGTTGGCCGGTTGTGGTGATGCAGCTTCTGATAATGGTCAAGTTGTTAACACGGTTGAGTTACCTACTGATGCATTTACCTCATTATATTGTCCGGATGAGGGGGTTGGTGAAGAGAGCTGCGTGCTGTTTAACCCAGTTAACCCATATGCGCGCTCAGCGATTAACGGCGTTACAAAGTGGGACTTAGCTAATGAGGCGCCATCAAGTAAATCCCGATTTTATCTCTGGGCGACGGCTCATGCCCGAGATGCTCAAGGTGAAAACCAGTTCTACGCAGCTGATAGTTTGCATGCCATCTTTAGAGATGAAGGAAGCATCCTAGCTCGTGATCAGGCAAAGCGAGCTTATCGCGTTGTTTTGGATGATTTCTTTGGCTCAGTGACGTTTACTGGTCCAGTAAATGCTCAGACAGCTAATTTACTCAGGAACTGGACTGCTGATCGATTTGTTAGTCCAGGAAATGCAGGCTTACCTCAGCTTTACGATAGCCAGTCCGAAGCATTGCAAGCACTGGATGAGTGGGGCTATTTGTACGATGCGAACACCGCCACAATTTCAAGAAAAATTAACTAGTTGTTCCTCCCCTATATGCATCGCTCTTCTTACTTAGGGCGATGCATATTTGTTTACTAATTCAGAAATTGCTTTAGGGAGATACCTGAGAGATGGGTCTGCAAGCTGTAAAAATGGATGATGAAATTTACTCAAGCTCAAAACAAGATGCACAGGGTGAATTTATTACACGAGACAATGAGCGTTATTATGCGATTCGCAATGTTGATAAAATGCCTCCATTCTTTATTAGCGTTGTTTCCAATAGCGATCATTGGTTGTTTGTCTCTTCAACCGGTGGCTTGACAGCTGGCAGGGTATCGCCAGATCTTGCGTTATTTCCCTATGGTCCTGTTGATAAAATAGAAGAAAGTGCGTCGCATACCGGTCCAAAAACACTTCTCAGAGTATTTCAGCAAGGTAGCGTTGCAAGCTGGGAGCCTTTCAACGAAGCACATACTGATAACTATGATTTAACCCGAAATCTCTATAAAAATACGCTAGGTAACAAACTGTGTTTTGAAGAGATTAATCATAGTCTCCAATTAGTTTTTCGCTATACCTGGGCGTCTTCAGATGCGTTTGGATTTGTTCGGATATGTGAGCTCGAAAACCTTGATGGCAAGCCAGTTAAGGTAGATATGCTCGACGGCCTGCAAAACATCGTAGCCGGCTCAACACCCCGTGAAATCCAAACGAATGCCAGTAATCTGGTAAACGCCTATAAATGGAATGAGTTAGACTCTCAAACAGGTATTGGGTCATTTACACTTTACTCCGGCATCAGCGATAGAGCCGCGCCGGCAGAATCAATGTGGGCGAATACGGTGTTTTCGACCGGTATTGATGATCCTATAATATTGCTTTCTACCAATCAGGTTGCTGCGTTTCGGGCGGGACAACCCCTCGAAACTGAAACGAAGATGCGCGGAATACGAGGTGCGTATTTAGTTAACAACAGTTTCCAGTTGGACGGAAACGAGTCTGCTTCCTGGCAGTTTATCGCTAATGTTGAACAAACACAGACGCAGGTCATTGCGCTGCGTCAAAAGCTACTAACCAACCCTGAAATTGAACGAGACATCGCACAATCGGTTGTTGATGGTTCAGATGACCTTGAGCAGATTATTGCTGCCGTTGATGGCTTTCAGGTGACAGCAGAAGAGAATGTTAGTGTTCATCACTACGCTAACGTCCTATTTAATAGCATGAGAGGCGGGGTGTTTGATCAGCAATATAGTATTGATCAAGCGGACTTCATTGCGATGCTTCGTCATTTCAATGCACCAGTCTATGAGCTACACAAGGCTAAGTTAGCTGCGAATTCCGAATCGATGGAGCTAGCTGACTTCATGGAGAGTATCAGGCAAAGCAATGACTTGAATTTGGAGCGCTTGGCTTACGAGTATCTACCGATTACCTTTGGGCGTCGTCACGGCGATCCAAGTCGGCCATGGAATGAATTCGCCATAAAGCTAAAAGATGAAAAGGGTGATCCGTTACTTTCCTATCAGGGAAACTGGCGGGATATTTTCCAGAATTGGGAAGCTTTATTATTCAGCTATCCTGAGTTTATCGAAAACATAATTGCTAAGTTTGTTAATGCGACGACTTTGGATGGCTATAACCCCTACCGCATAACCAAACAGGGGATTGACTGGGAGGTTCAGGAAAAAGATGACCCTTGGAGCTATATTGGCTACTGGGGCGACCACCAAATTATTTACCTCTTAAAGCTGTTAGAACTATCGGCTGATTTCCACCCCGGCAAGTTAAACCAGTTATTAAGGCATCCTATTTATTGCTATGCCAACGTGCCGTACCGAATCAAGCCCTTTGCTGCGATGTGCGAAAACCCGAAAGAGACGGTTGATTATGACCATATACTCTCGGCAACTATTGAGCAGAGAGTTAGCACTATCGGTGCAGATGGCAAGTTGGTGCTCGATCAAAGCGAGCAGGTCTACCAAGTAAACTTGCTAGAAAAACTGCTTATCCCAGTGCTCTGTAAGCTGAGTAATTTAGTTCCCGATGGTGGTATTTGGTTGAACACTCAGCGTCCTGAGTGGAATGATGCAAATAACGCATTAGTAGGCCAAGGTTTGTCCATGGTGACGCTTAACTATCTGCGTCGTCATATCAGCTTTTTACAGACGTTGTTACAGTCAGAGCAAGCACCTTTTGAATTATCAAATGAGGTAGCAACTTGGTTAAATGAAACAGCAGATATTTTGGTTACAGCGGCGAAACAGTACCGAAGTGGAAGCTTGACAGGTGAGAGTCGGTTTGCTGTTTTCGAAGCGCTGCAACAATCATCAGATCGCTATCGGACGGCGGTTTATGCAAATGGTTTGACAGGGAAAACTGATCAGTCCATCGAAAGCGTATTAGCACTATTTACAAGTGCACTTCAGGTTATCGATCAGTGTATTGAAAATAACAAAAGAGAAGATGGCCTATACCATGCTTATAACCTACTTAATCTCGAGCAGGACGTACTTGAGGTAGATCACCTTTATCCAATGCTTGAGGGGCAGGTTGCTGCTCTAAGTTCTGGTGCCATATCACTTGAAGCAGCAGCTGATATGTTGGATTCGTTGTACGAGACGAGTTTATATCGACCGGACCAGCACACCTTTATCCTTTATCCTGATCGTGATCTTCCCGGTTTCTTTGAAAAAAACTGCATCTCTCAGACGGAAATTGATGCTTACCCGTCACTCTCAGCGCTATTTGCACTTAGTAACGATAGCGTATTAGAAAAAGATATTGAGGGTAACTATCACTTCAATGCAGCGTTAACAAATAAGATGGACCTGGAACAAAGCATTGATCAGCTAGTCAAGATACACGGACATGAGTACGAGTCGTTACGAAGCGATCTTCACACGCTTTATGAAGCCACTTTCAATCATAAAGAGTTTACCGGCCGTTCCGGTGGAATGTTTGGTTTTGAAGGCTTAGGCAGCATCTATTGGCACATGGTTTCAAAGTTATTGTTGGCTGCACAAGAAAACTATCTGGAAGCAAAAAATCAAAACGCTGATAAAGATCTGGTTCAGCGTTTAGGACAATTATATTACCGCATTCGGGAAGGTATAGGTTTTAACAAAACGCCAGTGGAATACGGAGCATTTCCAACCGATCCATACTCACATACGCCTAAGCATGCTGGCGCACAGCAGCCAGGGATGACAGGACAGGTAAAAGAGGAAGTGTTAACCCGTTTTGGTGAGCTAGGCATACGGGTAGCCGGAGGACAGGTTGAGATTGACCCGGGTTTGCTTAGAGCCGATGAATTTTTAAGTGAATCAGCAACGTTTAGTTACATCGATAAATTAGGCGATGCCAAAACATTGTCTGTTCCTGAGTCTGGGCTGGCCTTTACCTGGTGCCAGATTCCTTTTGTCTACAGCTTAGATAAGCTCGAGCAATCTTGTATCGACATTGAGTATGCAGATGGAACAGAGGAGCGTCTTGATGGATTGGTTTTATCGTCAGAATTAAGCGATGAAATTTTCAAGCATACCGGAAAAGTCAGTCGAATCTCTTTACACTTAAACAGCGATTTGCTGTTCAAAGATTAGGCAGGTAGACGGCTAGAGTCAGGTTATTGCTTGACAGTTTAGGCAAAAATGGACATAGTGCTATATAGCACTTAGAGTGTTATAAATTTCATACAGAGTGGGTGGAGGAGAAAATGAATCGTATCTTAGTGGGCTTTCTATCGGGCCTAATGCTTGCATCGTCAGCAGTACAGGCTGAAGAGCGAAAAAAAGGCGGAACGGTGACTGGGCCGGTTATCACTAATACCTTGATTGAAAACTTCAATCCGTTTACACAACAGGCAGGCGCTAATCCGTCGCGTGGTTTCATCTACGAGCCAATGTTGTTTCAGAATACCTTACGCAACAAGATTGAATACCGTCTCGCGGAATCACATAAATTCTCTGATGACTTAAAGTCGGTTACGTTTACACTGCGTGAAGGTTTGAAGTGGTCAGATGGCAAGCCATTGACCTCAGAAGATGTGGTGTTTTCGCATGAGCTGGCGAAGAAAAATGCCAAAATCGATGTATACACCTTGTGGCAGGGTGAAAAGCCTAAGTTGAGCGGTATCGAAGCGCTTGACGCCAGAAACGTTAAATTTACTTTGACTGAAGCTGATTCAAGCGCTCACGGTGTGATCGCTGCTCACTACATTGTGCCTAAGCACACTTGGTCTAAGGCAGAGGATCCGGTTCAGTTTAAAAACCTAAAGCCAGTCGGCAGTGGACCACTGACTGAAATTAAAGACTTTAAACCACAGCAAATGATTGTTTGCCGTAACCCTAACTACTGGGATGCGGGTAAGCCAAACGTCGACTGTCTTAAGCTGAAGCAGTTTAAAGGTAATGATCAGGTACAGACTGCGTTGATGCGTGGTGAAATTGACTGGGGTTCTAACTTCATCCCTGACGTTGAAAAGACCTTTGTGGCTAAAGATCCTGAGAATAACCATTTTTGGTATCCAGCGGGCCCGACGGTAAGCATTTTTCTAAACACTAAGCGTGCGCCAATGGATAATCTGGCTTTCCGTCAGGCGTTCAGTATGGCGCTTAACCGCCCAGAGATTGTTGACCTCGCAACCTATGGCTACGCTTCAGAGAATCCACACATTACGGGTATTGGTAACTTTTTCCGTGAGTGGTATGACGATGAAGTCAATGCAAAGTATGACTACCTAAATAAGTATAACCCTGAAAAAGCGAAGCAGCTTTTGGATGAAGCGGGTTATAAAGATACCAATGGCGACGGTTTGCGTGAGGATCCGGAAGGTAATGAAGCCAAAATCGAAATCATGGTTGTAAATGGTTGGACGGACTGGGTCCAGACCGTACAAATGACAACTGAGTACCTCAAAGAAGTGGGCATAAACGCGCGTACCCGTACTGTTGAAATTGGCCAGCTGATCGATAACTTCAAAAAAGCGGATTATGATGCAGGTATTCTGTGGGGTGATATCGGTTCTACGCCGCATACCTTCTACCAAAATGTATTACATACCAAAGGAAAAGGTGTTGCTTTACAGGCTAATCATGGCATTCACAGTGATGAAATGGACAGCCTGCTGGATGAGTTTACACGCACGACCGACTCTGCGCGTCAGCGTGAGATCAGCGCTAAGCTACAGTCGTTCGTTGCGGAAAACCTGATGCTGATTCCGGTGTTCTCAAACCCTGAGTGGTACCAATACAGCACGAAACGTTTCGAAGGCTGGCCCACTGAAGAAAATCCTTATATCAATCCCCGCTTCTATGATGATGGTTCGCGTGCATTGATGATTAATAGTCTGTATCAAAAGTAAGTTTGGGGCAGGTATGGCTCAGTTTCTTGGTAGTCGGCTGCTGTTCTATATAGCAGCCTTTATGGTCGCGGTGACCTTTAACTTTCTGCTTCCCCGTCTAATGCCAGGGGATCCTTTCGAGATTATGTTTGCTTCGGCGCAGGGTAAAATACAGCCGGAGCAGTTGGAGGCATTGAAGGAGCAGTTTGGCTTTGTCTCTGGACCTTGGCACATACAGTATTGGGATTACGTAAAGGGTATTTTTAGCGGGGATCTTGGTCCATCGCTTATTTATTATCCGACACCTGTGACAGAAATGATCGCTGGCTCTTTGCCATGGACCTTATTTCTAGCCGGTGTCTCTACGATTATTTGTGTCCTGATCGGTAACCTGTTCGGTGCCTTCGCTGCCTTTAATCGTGGCGGAAAATTTGATTCGATTTTTTCCCCCTTATTGCTGTTTGTTAGTACCTTTCCGGCAATGGTTTCAGCGATGGTGATACTGCTTATCTTTGGCCTTTGGCTTGATTGGTTTCCGATTAGCTATGGTTATAACCCTGATATTGATCCTGGCTGGACCTTGGAATTTGCGTTGAGTGTCCTTAACCATGCTGTGCTGCCGCTCCTGTCGATGGTGTTGGTGGGACTCGCAGGTTGGCTTTACCTGATGCGTAACAGCATGATCAACACCTTAGGCGAGGACTACATCACCATGGGGAAGGCAAAAGGTCTCTCTGATCGGCGAGTGATGGTTCAATACGCTTCTCGCAATGCGAT
>CALAJG010000214.1 GCA_937923375.1 uncultured Leucothrix sp. | reverse complement strand
CGAATGCCGGTGTCTATATCATTGGGCTTGTGGAGCACATTGATCATCTATTTCCTGTGTATCCCTCTGGGCATTTATAAGGCGCGAAACGCGGGTTCCCAGTTTGATACTAGTACGACCACGCTGCTGATCGCACTGAGTGCAATACCCGGCTTCTTGTTCGCAGTGTTGTTGGTTATTATTTTTGCTGGTGGTAACTACCTGGATTGGTTCCCTTTGAGGGGGCTTATTTCGGATAATTGGGACGAACTATCCTGGTTTGGTAAGATTACGGATTATCTCTGGCACATGGTATTACCCACCATTGCACTGACTATTGGTGGCTTCCTCGGACTTACCCTGCTGACGAAGAACTCCTTCTTAGATGAAATTAGCAAACAGTATGTGATGACCGCACGAGCTAAAGGCAATACGGAGCGTCAGGTAATGTATCGCCATGTATTTCGCAACGCGATGCTGATCATAATTGCAGGTTTTCCTGCCGCCTTTATTGGCATTCTATTCGCCGGGTCCTTATTAATCGAAGTGATTTTCTCGCTTGAAGGCTTAGGGCTGCTAGGCTTTGAGGCGGTTATTCAGAGAGATTATCCGATTATGTTCGCTACGCTCTATGTGTTTACCTTTATCGGTCTAATCATGGGTTTGATTGGTGATTTGATGTATACCGTGGTTGATCCGCGAATTGATTTTGAGGCCCGCGGATGACCCTTACTAAAATAAATCAACGCCGCTTTGAGCGCTTCAAAGCGAATCGAAAAGCCGTTTGGTCATTCTGGATATTTACCTTTTTATTTCTGATTAGTCTATTTGCTGAGTTTGTTGCGAATGACAAACCACTGCTGGTTTCTTATGACAATGAGATTTACTTTCCGGTCTTTAAGTCTTATCCTGAAACGGTATTTGGTGGTGAGTTTGAAACAGAAACTGAGTACACCGACCCTTTCGTTCAGGATTTGATTAATGAGAAGGGTTGGATACTATTCCCGCCGGTGGCTTACGATCATCAAACGGTAATCAATAATCTTCCCGGACCCGCCCCATCAGCACCCACTAAAGAAAACTGGTTTGGAACCGATGAGCAAGGTAGAGATTTGTTTGCGCGTATTCTCTACGGCTTCAGACTGTCTGTCCTGTTCGGGTTTAGCCTGACGATTGCATCAGCCATTATTGGCGTCGCCGCAGGCGCGGTACAAGGATATTACGGAGGCTGGCTGGATCTTATCTTCCAACGCTTTATGGAAGTTTGGAGCAGTATGCCGCAGCTGTATATTTTGATTATCCTTTCCAGTGTTATTCAACCCAGTTTCTGGATATTGCTATTGTTTATGTTGCTGTTTAGTTGGATGGGATTTGTAGGAGTAGTGCGTGCAGAATTCTTCCGCTGTCGAAATTTTGACTATGTGAAAGCTGCCAAAGTCATGGGCATGAGCGATCGTCGCATTATGTTTAAACACATCCTGCCTAACGCCATGGTTGCGACCATGACGTTTATGCCCTTAGTGTTGAGTGGTTCGATAACGGCATTAACCGGGCTCGATTTCTTGGGCTTTGGTCTTCCACCTGGCTCTGCCAGTTTGGGTGAGGTATTGGCACAGGGTAAGAATAATTTGCAAGCCCCTTGGTTAGGGCTGTCAGCATTTGCGGCGGTTGGCATTATGACCGTGCTGCTGGTGTTTGTCGGGGAAGGTGTTCGCGATGCGTTTGATCCAAGGAAGGCATACTGATGCCAGAGAATAACATTGCGGACGATAAACCCTCAGAAATCTTGGTTGAAATCGATAAATTAGTCGTCCAGTTCAAAACAGGCGATGAAGTCAATACCGTTGTTAACGGTGTCAGTTTAGACATAAAGCGTGGTGAAACCTTAGCGCTAGTGGGTGAGAGTGGCTCCGGTAAAACGGTTACTGCCATGTCAATATTACGCTTGTTACCGTCACCACCTGCCCAATGGCCATCGGGCGAGATTCGCTACGAAAATCGCAATATGCTCACGCTTAATGAGAGCGCGCTACGCGAAATGCGCGGCAATCGTATTGGCGTGATTTTTCAGGAACCGATGATGTCACTGAACCCATTGCACACCGTGGGTAAACAGATCGCTGAAGTGCTGAGGATTCATAAAGGCTATTCGCAAATAAAAGCGGAGCCAATAATTATCAAGTGGCTTGAACGCGTTGGGATTAAAGATCCTCATGAAAAAATCAATTCTTATCCTCATCAACTCTCTGGTGGTCAGCAGCAGCGTGTAATGATTGCGATGGCGCTGGCCAATGAACCCGAATTGCTAATTGCAGATGAACCTACTACAGCGCTAGACGTAACGATTCAGGCGCAGATTCTCGATCTGATTAATGACTTGAAGCAAGAGCTTGGCATGTCTGTGTTGTTTATCACTCATGATCTGGCCATTGTGAAGCGCTTTTCTGACCGTGTTGTGGTCATGAAGTCCGGCGATATTATGGAGCAGGGCGAGACGGCTAAAATTTTTGCCGAGCCATCACACCCTTACACGCAAGAATTACTCAATACCTTACATAAGCGACGCACCGATG
>CALAJG010000213.1 GCA_937923375.1 uncultured Leucothrix sp. | reverse complement strand
GCAAGACCTGTGACAAGTTGCGCGATGCCGTTGCAGGGGCGGATCTAACGATTAAAACTAAAGCTTGGAATGACGCTAAAGTTAGTGCTCACCATGCCATTATTCCGACCAGTAAATCGATGGATGGCAGCCGCCTTTCGCGAGATGAATCGAATGTATATGAACTGGTCGCGCGGCAATATCTAATCCAGTTTTATCCGCCGTTTGAATATGCCGATAAACAAATTGATGCCGAGATTAGCGGCGGCTTGTTTATTGCTAAGCAAAAGGATGTGCTGGCGCAGGGTTGGAAGGCGTTGTTTCCGCAGCCTAAGGCAACAACCAATAGGCCTGCTGCCGGAAAATCCATGCCTATTTCGCAAGCGACAGATGCACAAGGCAACCACCCAAACTCCTCAGCCGCTGCAAAAAACAGTACGCTAGATCAGAATGCTGGCTTCTCTTCAAAGCAATTGCCTCAGGTAAAAAAAGGCGATCCGGTAGATTGTGTAAATGCCCAGCTGGTTGAAAAGCAAACCTCGCCACCGCGGCATTTTACCGATGCGACCTTATTGAGCGCCATGACAGGAATCGCACGTTACGTGAATGATCCCACCATCAAAAAAGTACTCCGTGAAACGGATGGTATCGGCACGGAAGCCACCCGCGCGGGGATTATCGAGTTGTTATTTACCCGTGAATTCCTTGCGCGCAAAGGTAAAGAGATTCGTGCAACGATTATCGGTCGACAGCTGATTACCAGCCTGCCTGAGAGCATGGGCTATCCCGATATGACGGCACATTGGGAGTCGCAGTTGGAGGCGATCTGCCAACGAGAAATTAGCTATGGACACTTTATGCAACCGATGACTCAGGGTTTACACCAATTAATCGATGATGTTGGCGGCGTTGAGTTCAGCGGTTTAAAAGGCTTAGGCAAGCCCCCTAAAAAGTGGGGAAGCAAGAAGCGAACAAAAAACCATTCAGCAAGAAAACAGTGACCAAGAAGAAATGAAACATCATGAATGAATACCTCAAAGGTTTGTTAATAACGCTGACTGGCGTGCTGGTGATTACGCCGGATAGCTTGTTAATCCGCTTAATCGAGGCAGATAGTTGGACAGTCATCTTCTGGCGTAACAGCCTGAGTGGACTAACCATTTTGCTAGGGCTGCTGCTGTATTACCGCCGTGACTTTCTCAGACAGCTGCTAAGTATCGGTTGGGCTGGACTAGCTATGGGCGTGATTTGGGCATTAGGCACCATCTGTTTTGTCTATTCCATTCAAACCACATTGGTCGCTAACACCTTATTTATTGTTAGTACCTCGCCAATTTTTGCTGCGCTAATCGCCTGGTTAGTTTTACGCGAAGCAGTTACTCGACGCACATGGCTGACCATAGCGTTCAGTCTGGTGGGCATTGCTATCATTGCCTGGGGAAGCACTGAAGTTGGCAGCCAGGGCTCTTTGATAGGAGACCTAGCGGCCATGGGCACGGCACTTGCAGTGGCCATCAGCTTTAGCATTGCAAGGCGTAATCGCTCTATTAGCATGATTCCAGCCATCGGTATTTCGTCAATAATGGCTGGGCTAGTTGCTTTGCCTCTGGCAGCACCGTTAGTCGAGTCAGCCGATAAGGTTTGGCCCATTCTATTGATTGGATTTGTTGTCGCGCCTATTGGTGCCAGTTTGTTAGTGATCGGGCCGCGGTACTTGCCAGCGGCCGATGTGAGCTTATTACTGTTGCTCGAAGCGGTGTTAGGACCGCTCTGGGTGTGGTGGATGCTCAACGAGTTTCCGGGCATATACACGCTTGTAGGGGGAGCGTTTGTGTTGTTAACCCTATTGGTCAGCAATACCGTGCCGCTACTTCGAAGGCGCCCACCACTTTCTCACTGATCAAAACTTGTAGACGACACCGATTTGGAACGTCGTAGTATAATAATCCAATCCTTTAAATTCGCCAAAATTATCGCCTTCTGGCTCAAGGTCTATGTCTGAAATACTTCCATAGCGAACTTCAGATTGTAGCGCCCACTTTTCACTAAGGTCATAGTTAACGCCTGCGAACACTTGATATCCCACATCTCCACTGCCTGAGTATGAAAACTCTTCCCCATCACGTTCCAGATCGATATCGATTTCCTGAATCCAGCTTAGGCCAGCACCAACATACGGTTGCCACTTGCCCGTTTTTGCAAATTGGTAGTGACCATTAAGATAAAAAATATTCGACGCATAATTACCTTCATCAAACTGAGAAGTGCTAGCAAGGTTGACGCTAGAGTCGTTTGACCGATACTCCCAACCAAACTCAGCGGCAAAGTTTTGATTGTAGCGATAGCCGAGACCAATACCGCTCGTAAAGCCGCCATCGAGATCAATGTCGGCCTTACCTGTTAGGCCCTCGATTTGCGCGAAGTCAGCGCTTAAGTCAGACATCTGGCTGGTACCTACATATGGGCGAACAAACCAGTTACTTTCTGCCTTCGCAACACTCGTGCTTAATGAGATAAGGCTGACCGACAGAAACAGTGGTATAACTTTCATAACAGGATCCTCAGGGAAATTGACAAATTGTGTGCCGATTAGAATACTCAAAAAAACCAAGAAATAATGGCGTGCTCGGAGGTATTACACGAATGGACAGCATTATTGTATGAATGGGCAGTTTGACATTGGTGATATCAAACCTACCCAGTATTTTTTGTCGATTGCAGTTGTACTAGGACTTTTATTTGCCTTCACATCAGGTGACTCTGACGAGTCCGCGCTATTGGGCTTTCTGCTCTGGCAGCTACAAACAGTTGTGCCGATGCTGCTTTTGATTGGGTCGCATAGCTTGTTACTGAAATCTACTCGTTTGAGTCACTTGAACCCTTGGTTAGCGCTTTTATTATCCGGCTTGCTCGGGGCATCGTTGTTCACTCCAATCGCCTTAGCTATAGACGTCTATTTAGAGAAAGATAGCTCAGGTGCCAGTTTCACCGGTCAACTACTAGGAGAATGGTTAAGCATCACGCCTCCTATTGCGCTTAGCTGGATAGCACTCAATGCACCCTGGGTGTTGGGCTATCGCTTAGAAAAAGTAAATGAACGACCAAACACATTTACAGCGGAGAACTCAAAACCTGTGGACTCTCCAAACGCTGCATTTATGGATTTGATGCCAGCCGAAAAGCGTGGTGAGATACTGTTCCTAAAATCAGAGCTACATTATCTTCAGGTGGTGACGGATAAGGGGAATTCGCTGATTCTTTATAACTTAGGCGACGCCGTTTCTGAACTGCCCGCAGAGTCAGGCTTATCGGTGCATCGGTCTTATTGGGTAGCGTTTGATGCGGTGAAAGCGCTGGTAAGAAAAGGACGCCAGGGAGAGTTAACGTTGATCAATGGCGAAGCGGTTCCAGTGAGTAGAAATAACTTGAAAAGGGTAGAAACCATTCTCGCCTGAGGCATGTTTACAGTATCGTTGCAATTGCGGTCACTTCAATTTGTTGAATCCACTTTCAAAACGCATTATCATCCACTTAACAAAACATCAAGAGAGGGACTGACGTCCTCGCCAACCTGCCTACCTGGGCAAGGTGGTTGCTTAATTGCGATGTGGTCTAGTCTGACAACCAATCAGGAAAACCTCACCTACGTCAGTTCTCATATTAACTATTATGGGAGCATCTCATGTTCGAAGCACATTTTAATAACGCAGAAGATTTTCAAGGCCTGGAAACGGTCAGTTATACTTGGAATTCTACTTACTATCGAAGACATAAAGCCAGCTTGCAACTCTTAAGAATTTGGTTTGCTAAGGGAAAAAGAAACCTTAGTGATGGAGGCGTGCAACGCAAAACTTTCGTTTATGTTGAATACGACGACGAACGAGGTAATAGTCAGAATAGCTGCCTGGAGCTTGATTCTGCTTATTCCGTGGCCGAGGCGATTGATTTGGCGACTACTGTTAATTTAGCTGCACCTACTCGAAGACTAGTTTACGATTACCCTATAAATCCTGGCTAGTAAAATAATCATACCTCACTGAGACAACCATAACTCTAGCCGTATGATTAAATGCGGGCGATTTTAGTTGATATCCAAAACTTTAAGTCATTAAAAAATGTTTTAATCTTGTTGGCCTTACCAGTTCGCCAAACTGGTTGAAATGGCATGTTCGACTTATAAAGAGATCTAAAAATAAAGCGATCAGTTCGCTCACCAAGATACTTAATATCCGAACTCGTTTTTTCCTTAGTCAAGCCGTCGTAGTCTACTCGTTCCCTATAATGTTCATCTCTTAAGTAAGTCTCATGGACATTTTTCATCTTTGGGTATTTGGAATCTACTTGGGCAGGATCACAAGCTTGAGCAACGACAGTGAATCGTCCGTTAACAGACACTGTACTCAAAATCTTGAACGCATTGAGTTCAAGCATGCCTTCAATTGTTTTTTTTCCAGCACGCCAGAAAGTATTTGCATTTGGATTACCCCTACGCCCATTATCATAAGGGTTAAAAGACATTATCGGCCTGCGTTCATCGAATAAGTATTGAGTTTCAAGGATCAGCAAACCATTTTTCTTTAATATTCCACGGCAAATTCTTAACGTCTCTACTGGATCAAGAACGTGATACAAAATACCTGCATTTACAACTAAATCCAATTTTTGCGGACCAAGCAATTCAGGAATTTCATCCATTCTCACAGGGGTTTTATATTCAATTTCATAATTTAGAAGCTCACAGCCCTTCACAAATGTCTCGCATTTTGCCATGTCGGTGGCAATTACATGTTTGGCACCAAGATTTTTTAAGGTCAGCGCAACGATCCCATCCATCGTGCCAATGTCCATGCAGGTCATATCTCTAAGATCAATATCCTTGAGTAGCTCATAAACACCATAGATTGTGTAATTTGGGGGGACTTTTTTGGAGAATCTACCCCTACTAATCAAATCGTTTCCATAATCTATTGAATGGAACCAGTTAGAATCTTCTAGCCATGAAGTATCTAGATCGGTAGTTTGAATTTCCATTTAAATTCTCAAACAGTAAAAAGTTATCAGAAACGATATTCAATATACCAGTCAGTTTCTGGTGATGCGGTCGATATAATATCAGCGATCTACTTTTAATGTAGGGATTTAAAAACTTCATCTTTCATCAATACATTAGTGTATTTGATGATCATAAAATCACACGAGAATTTTAGCTGCTTCCAACCAAAGACTAGTTTACGATTACCCCACAAAAACATAGTAAGAGAAATCATCATGTCATCAAACAATTACGAAGCAGGCCGTCTAGACCTCCCCTTTGTCGGCCACTGTTCTTTTGCAAAGGCTCCAATTGTCACAGACTGGAACAACATAGATGCCGATGTAGCCATCCTTGGCGTGCCCAATGACATGGGAACCCAATGGCGAGCT
>CALAJG010000212.1 GCA_937923375.1 uncultured Leucothrix sp. | reverse complement strand
GCGACCGTCAAAGCCGCGGTTTTGTTTCAGTCCATACAGGCGACCTGTAGATGGAATGAACTGCCACATACCCGCTGCGCCGGCATGTGAATAGGCCGTATTGACATAGGCACTTTCAACAAAGGGGAGCAGAGCAAGCTCAGTTGGCATACGACGGCGTTGCAATTCATTAACGACGATGTGCAAGTAATCTGTTGCCCGATTAGCAATTCTTTGTAAACGTTGCGGCTTTCGCCCATATGACCTAACAAAACGTTGCACCTTACGGTTATGGCCATGGTTGCCCATTTGATAGCCTTGCTTAATAAGGTTCCACATATCTTCATGGGGTGCATGAGATAGCGGTTGGCGGTAGTTGCCCCGAGTTGCGGCTCTGGCTGGAATAACAACAGGATTTCTGGCGACATGTGTCGTGCTTGCTGCAGGCGCTGGTCGTCGAAGTTGAGTGTTCGGTGTTTCTGGAATTAATCCAGCTAATTCAAGTAAAATTTTCTCGTACAGCGGATTATCAAGCATTGAATCCTGATTGCTGATTCGATAGGCCTGAGGCTGAGTTGTTCTGGGTGGCTGATAGACCTTAGGTACTGCTCGTTGAGAAGCTGGTCTTACATATGCCGATCGAATTACATTATCTGGACGTCGATAAACCGATGCAGGTTCACGGTGATAACTTGTTCTTTGTGCTTTATGATCTCCTAAAACAGCCTGGGCAGCCCTGTATAGATCGTTTGATTTAAACTCTCCGGGAAAGTTTAATTGTTGTGATCGGTAAGGGTTATGACCCGAAGACGACCTGGATCTTGTTGAACTTAAAAAGGCAACTTCTTCCTTAACGATATACGGCGAGCTCGCAGCCGCCTGAGTTGGTATTGTTTTTACTCGGTTAGCGCCGACACTGCTACAACCGGTAACAACTGACATTGAAAGTGCTGCCGCTATTGCTAGCGAGAGGTTTCTGGACTGTCTCATTTGTGTACCCTTTCCATCTTGCTGGGAGATGGATTATTATTATTCTTAGAGGTTTGTTAATTTTTGGTTGATGTTATTACCTTCAGACTTAGCAGTTGCTGAATAGATTGAATAAATATGAGGTAACCGCCAAACGGTAAAAGATTCTCTACTATCCAAGCTAAATTTCTAGTAGCATTCTTGTATTAGGAGCTCAGATCATGCAGACAAGTGAAACTAATTTTAACCTTTGCCGAAACTGGTATGACACTCTCGCCGGGAAACAGGCATTGGAGCAAGTTGATAAACTATGTGCTCAATACATGTCAGAAATCTTTGGCTACTATGCACTAGAGATGGGTGCGCTGAGTGGGTACACAAGTATTTTCAAGCACTCACGGGTTGCTTTCAGTGCGTCTCTGGGTGCTGATCAAGACAAGAATGATATTTTAGCATTGCCGGAACAGTTGCCAATTGAGACAGATAATATTGACTTAGTAGTTGCTAGCCACGTCTTGGAGGCTAGCACTGACCCACATCAGGTTTTACGTGAAATTGACCGGGTGTTAGTGCCAGAGGGTCAGTTAATTCTAGTGGGTTTTAATCCGTGGTCTCTGATGCGCTCCGGTCACTCACTGCGAAAAAAAGTTGATTTGCCCAATATGTCTCGGGTTCGTGATTGGTTTTCTTTACTCGACTTTGAAATGCTGGACCTACAGTATCTTGGCTTCAGACCCAGTCTCCAGAACGAAAAGCTATACAAGCGTCTGTCTTGGCTAGAGTCCTGTGGCAAAGTTGCTTGGCCGATGTTTAGTAACCTTTATGTCATCCATGCTAAGAAACAAGTGATCGCGCGTCGTCCCTACAAAACAGGTTGGAAAGCGCCCATATTACTGTCTGGTGGTAAGGTTGCGTTAAATCGCACAGCGCAACGTGTCCGTAAGGAAAATTTCTCCTAGTCCGACTGTTTAATATTAAGCAACGAAAGAATCCTATAGATTTATGAGTAATTTAAAAACCGTAGAGTTATTTACGGATGGCGGTTGCCGTGGTAATCCTGGGCCTGGAGGGTGGGGAGCATTATTACGTTTCGGTACGCATGAAAAAGAACTTTATGGCTATGAGCCGGAAACAACCAATAATAGAATGGAGTTGATGGCAGCCATTAGCGGCTTGGAAACGCTAAATGAGCCTTGTGAGGTAGTGCTTACGACGGACTCACAGTATGTCAGACAAGGAATTACTAGTTGGATTTCCAACTGGAAAGCCAGAGGCTGGAAGACGGCTGCAAAAAAGCCAGTTAAAAATAAAGACCTCTGGCAACGTTTAGATGCGGCTTCAACCAAGCATACAATTGACTGGCGATGGGTTAAGGGACACAGCGGGCACATCGAAAATGAGCGCGTTGACGAACTTGCCAATAGAGCCATGGACGAAAAGTCTGGCAACCAGTAAACAGCTAATTAGAGAGTATCGATGGCTAGACAAATAATAATGGACACCGAAACGACCGGCCTTGAAACTCGTGATGGACATCGAGTGATAGAAATCGGTTGTGTTGAAGTGATTGACCGGAAGATGACTGGTCATAATTATCATCAGTATCTTCAGCCGGATCGAGAAAGTGACGAGGCAGCGCTGGCTGTCCATGGAATAACGTCGGAGTTTTTGGCTGACAAGCCTCGCTTTAATGATGTAGCGGCTGCATTTATAGATTACATAAAGGGTGCAGAACTAATTATTCATAATGCGCCGTTCGATATTGGTTTTCTGAACTACGAG
>CALAJG010000211.1 GCA_937923375.1 uncultured Leucothrix sp. | reverse complement strand
AGTAAAAATTAACCTGATGCAAGATGCCCCAGGTGGCAATGAAGAGTCAAAAGCTGAGCGAGAAAATGAGCTTGAGAGCTTGATGCTTGAACCTATTGCTGAAGACGAAGAAGAGTCAGAAGAAGATGAGTTGGAAGCATTGTTACGAGCCAAAGCTGAGGCCACCGCGGAAAAATCAGCTGTGTAGTTGGAATCCGGGTATCCGGCGATCAATGAATGGAATTGGCTTTTAGTAATTGATTGCTTAGTCGGAGTAGCTTACTAGTCGCTCCTTTGTTGTCTACCAAGGTTTGTTCAGCGCGTAAGCTGAGTTCGCTGAGCTCGTCTTTTGTCATACTTAGCAACTCTTGCAACTTGTTGAGCAAAGTTTTGGGGTTTTGCGAAATCCAAGCGATACCTGCGTCACAAAGTAACTCATAGACGTCATGAAAATTGAAAATAGCGGGGCCACTGACCACGGGTACGCCATAGATAGTCGCTTCCAACGGATTGTGGCCACCTGTTTCTACCATGCTGCCGCCTAAAAAAACGATATCCGCTGACGCATACCAGTAGGTCATTTCACCCATACTATCTCCGAGAATAATCTCGCAATCCTTAGTAAACGGTTGCTGTGCGCTACGTCGTTGGCAGATAAAATCAGAACCTTCACAGAGCTTAAATACTGACTCAAAACGCTCTGGATGGCGCGGTACAAGCACTAATATCAGCTCAGGATGTAGCACTTTCAACTGCCTATAGCAGTCTAAAATAATCTCATCTTCACCTGAGTGCGTACTGGCTGCCACCCATATATTTCGAGTGGTACCCAGTTGCTTCTTTAAGGCTGAGTCTGGGTTGATCTGAGGTTCGGTGAAAACATCAAATTTGATGTTGCCTGCAATTTCCAGTTGCTTAGGCATTGCTCCAAGTTTCTTAAAATTATCAACATCCAGTGCACTTCGACAGGCGATTGTTGTAACGCAGTTAAGCGTCGATTTTATAAGGGGAAGGATTCTGGCGTAACCTTTGGTTGAGCGTTGGGACAATCTGGCGTTAGCAATCAGCACGGGAATATTACGTTCATGACACTGATGTAAAAGATTAGGCCAGATTTCGGTTTCCATAATAATCAATAAGGCTGGCTTCGTTCGATTCAGAAACCTAGTAACAGCACTGTTTATATCGTAGGGAAAATAACAATGTTCGACACGATCACCGAATAAGCGTTGAGAGGTCTGAAATCCGGTCGCAGTGGTGTTGCTGATTAATAGGTTATAGTTTGGGTAGTCTGTCAGTAATGCATCGACCAAAGGTTTGGCCGCAATTGTTTCACCGACTGAGACAGCATGTACCCATAGTCGGGGAGACTGACTAAGTGTTACAAAGCCAAATCGTTGCTGCCAATGCTCTCGTATTGATTTATTGTGCCGTGAGCGCCAAAGTAAGCGCAGCAAAATAATAGGAAAAATTAAATAACAGAGAAGTGAATAAAGCAAACGATACACGGGCATTTAAAATCCAAGGCTTAGATATGCCCGTGTATTGTGTCAAACTCAGTAGTTAATCGCACGTGGCAATTTTTTAGCCTGCTCTACCCAGTCCTTTACTTGGTTTAAGCTCGCCATTTTAGAGACAATTTTGTTCTTATTGTTTTCTTCTAAAATTGCGGCATGTAGGTTTTCTGGGTTACGCTGTGCCAATTCTGGAACGGTGTCTACACCTGCTGCCTCTAATAAGTCAGCATTTTGTGTAGCAATGCCTTTAACTCGCGCTAAATCAGCACGATTAGTCCAGGTTAGAATATCTTTTTCATCGATGCCCGTTGAGGCAGCCAAGTCCTTACGACCTTTAGGGGTTGAGCAAGCCTCAAGCAAGGCTTCGACGGTTTTGATTCCCTGTGCTTCGATTAGATAGGAAATGCGAATAGTTATTCCCTTGATTTCAGAGAGCTTAGCCATGGTTTACCTTTATTTTTTATTATTAGCATGTGTTAAATATTCTACATCCCTAATTATTTTAAAAAAAGCACCACTCGACGTACTGTAATGCTCCCCGACAAGCTGTTGGTCAGCGTTGACAGGTCTAAATCTGATTTAACTACTAATATTAAATTCAAGGCTTTATCTATTCATCAAGTAGTAGATGTGTCAAAATTCCAAAATTTTATCTGCCTCGGACAAATCGCATGACAATCACTAAAAACTCAATCGCCACGCTTCATTACACGTTAAAAGACGATGCTGGTGAGATTCTGGATATAGCGGATGAAAATAATCCATTTCTGTACATGCATGGTGTTGGCGGCATGATTCCTGGCTTGGAAAAAGCACTTGAAAATAAAGCGGCAGGCGATAACGTCGTTGTGTCAGTACCACCTGCAGAAGCTTATGGTGAACGTAATCCTAATCTAACACAGGATGTTTCCAGAGAAATGTTTAGTGCTGTAGATGATGAAGAAATGGTGGTAGGTGCGCAGTTTCAGGCACAAACTGATGAAGGTGTTGAAGTGATTACTGTGGCGGCAATTGAAGGTGATGTAATTAAAATAGATGGAAATCACCCGATGGCGGGTGAGACCTTGCATTTTGATGTCACCATTCTTGAGATCCGTGATGCCACGGAAGAAGAAATTAGTCATGGTCACCCACATGGCCCCGGCGGTCACCAGCACTAATACGATCCTCAAGATACTCAGGTAGTTAAGAAGCCGATGAAATTTGTAGATGAAGCACGCATTCAGGTAAAAGCCGGCGACGGTGGTAACGGTTGCGTCAGCTTTCGCCGTGAGAAATATATTGAGTTCGGTGGACCGGACGGTGGCGACGGTGGGGATGGCGGGTGCGTCTATCTTCAGGGCTCTAAAGACCTGAGTACGTTAGTGGACTTCAGGCATGCGCGGCATTTTGAAGCTGAGCGTGGCAAAAATGGCTTTGGTCGCAATATGACTGGGCATCGTGGCGAAGATAAGGTGCTGGAAGTGCCAATTGGAACCGTTGTTTACGATGATGAGACTGATGAATTAATTGGTGACATTACTGAAGACAAGGGGAGATTATTGGTAGCCCAAGGTGGTTATCATGGTTTAGGTAATTTGCGTTATCGCAGCTCGGTAAATCGTGCGCCGCGCCAGTCGAAACCCGGTACTGAAGGTGAGCTACGTCAGCTGCGCCTTGAAATGAGGGTGCTTGCTGATGTGGGTTTGCTAGGATTGCCAAATGCCGGTAAATCTACCTTAATATCCAGCGTATCATCGGCTAGGCCGAAAATTGCGGATTATCCGTTTACGACGCTGTATCCGAATCTGGGTGTGGTTAAAGTTCAGGATTACAAAAGCTTTGTGATTGCCGACATTCCAGGTTTGATCGAAGGAGCAGCAGAGGGTGCGGGTCTCGGTGTGCAGTTTCTTAAACATCTTTCAAGAACCAGTTTGTTGCTACATTTGGTGGATGTTGCGCCAATCGATGAGAGTGATCCTGCAGAGTCGTTTCGAGTGATTGAAAAAGAAGTCCAAGCCTACAGTGAAGAACTTGGTGAGCGAGAGCGCTGGTTAGTGTTAAATAAGATCGACCTGCTACTAGAGGAAGAGCGCGAGAGCATTTGCAACGATATCGTAAAGCAACTAAATTGGCAGGGTAAAGTTTTCATGATTTCAGCTGCTGCCAACATTGGCACTCAAGACCTGAGTTACCAAATCATGCAGTACCTCGACGAGCAAGCCATGCAAAATGAGCCGAGTAGTCACGCCATTTATTCACCATGAACCGCGTAAAATACACTCAACAAAGCCAACGCTGGATTGTAAAAATCGGCAGTGCCTTGTTAACGCAGGATGGCAAGGGGCTTGATTACGCGAGCATTGCTGATTGGGCTCGTCAGATAGCAGAGTTGCGAACACAAGGCATTGAAGTTGTGCTGGTTTCCTCTGGCTCAATCGCCGAAGGCATGAGCAGGATGGGTTGGAGTCATCGGCCTACCACACTACCTGAGCTTCAAGCTGCCGCGGCAATAGGTCAAACCGGCCTGATTCAGGCGTATCAGACAGAGTTTCAAAAATATAATTTACAGGCCGCGCAAATTTTACTGACTCATGACGATGTCAGTCATCGATTGCGCTACCTCAACGCTCGCAACACCCTGAGAACCTTAATTCGTTTGGGCACAGTGCCAATCATCAATGAAAACGATACCGTCTCTTTTGAAGAGATTCGGCTCAGTGATAATGATGCTTTAGGGGCGGTCGTGTCCAGTTTGATAGAAGCTGACCTGTTGGTCATTTTGACTGATCAGAAAGGACTCTTTACGAAAGACCCACGATCAAATGATGATGCTGAATTCATCAGTGAAGGCTTGGCAATGAATCCGGATTTTGTGGGTTTTGCAGGATCAGCAGGTTCTGCAATCAGTCGCGGAGGGATGGCAACCAAAGTGCAGGCGGCTAGAGTTGCTGCCAAAGCGGGGTGTGCAACAGTGATTGTTTCTGGTAGGGAACAAAGTGTACTAACCCGCTTACGATCAGGTGAACCGCTTGGCACATTGTTAGTACCGGAAGCGACTAAACTTGCCGCTCGTAAGCTATGGATTGCTGGACAAAATCAGGCGCGCGGCGATTTGTATCTTGATGCTGGTGCGGTAACTGCGTTAACGGCTCAGGGGAAAAGCTTATTGCCCGTTGGTGTTGAGCGCTGCAGTGGGAAATTCAATCGCGGAGACAGGGTAAACTGCCTTGATCCTAATGGCCGTATCATCGCCAGAGGCCTTTGCAATTACTCGGATATTGATGTCGCTAAAATCTGTAAGCTACCGAGTCACTCAATTCCTTCTGTGCTGGGTCGAATGGATGAAGAAGAGCTAATTCATCGCGATAATTTGGTTATGGAAGATTCATAAAATCTATGACTGAGGAAAACAGTATTGAGAATATTGAGCGCAGTAATTTACTGGCTGCGATTGACTTGGGCTCCAACAGTTTCCATATGGTCATTTGTGCAGCTGATAAGGACGGAACCTTAAAGGTAATCGATAAAGAAAAAGAAATGGTTCGGCTCCGCGGAGGTTTGGATGAGCAAGGGAGATTAGATTCTGAGGTTGCTGCGAGGGCATATAATTGTCTGAAGCGATTTGGTGACAGATTACAATACTTTAAGCCAGAGAATGTTCGCGTAGCCGGGACAAACACCCTACGAAACTTAAAGCCTCCAGATGAATTTATCCGTGAAGGTTCAAAGCTTTTGGGCTATCCAATTGAGGTTGTATCTGGTCGTGAAGAAGCACGCCTCGTGTACCTCGGCGTTTCACATACCTTATCAAACGATCATGGAAAACAATTGGTTATTGATATTGGTGGCGGTAGTACAGAGTTTATTATTGGGCAAGATTTCATCCCCTATGAGCTAGAAAGTTTAGAGATTGGTGCGGCCAGTAGCACCAGCCGGTTTTTTCCTAATGGTAAATATACTGATGCTAACTGGAAACGTGCCGTTGTTGGGTTGAGGCTAGAAATCTTACCGATTCAAGCTGCTTTTTCGGGAGGAAATTGGTCACGTGCGACGGGTTCTTCTGGAACGATTAAATCAACACGGAATATTATTCTAGAACTAGGGCTTGAGCCATTTGGCATAACTTTACCCGCACTGTACAAGGTTCGGGAGCTTATAATTGCTGCTGGTGATATCGAGACTTTGAAGCTGCCGGGCCTTAGTCAGGATCGTACGCCGGTTTTTGCTGGTGGCTTGGCAGTACTTATAGCCGTTTTTGAAGCGTTAGAGATCGATCATATGACGGTCTCGGATGGTGCGCTTCGAGAGGGTCTGCTATACGATATGTTAGGAAGGATTCGACATGAAGATGTGCGATATCGAAGCGTCGATGAATTTGCCAAACGCTTTAATGTAGATGATGAGCAAGCCAAACGGGTAATGGAGACAAGCGTTAATCTGTTTGATCAGGTTGCAATTGACTGGGATTTACCGAAACAGACTCGGAAGCTTTTGGCATGGGCATCTTTGTTACATGAAATTGGCTTGAGTATTACGCACAATAAACACCATTTTCAGGGGGCTTATATTCTCAAATATGCTTTCATGCCTGGTTTCTCCCGGCGTGAGCAGATCTGGTTAGCATTACTAGTAAAAAACCATCGGCGTAAATTAGATTGGGAGCGATTTTCAGATATCCCAGAGCAGGATATTCTTACGCTGGTCAGGCTAAGTATTATTCTGCGCTTGGCAGTGCTGCTTCATCGACGCCGTGACAATCATGGTTTTGATCCAAAGATGACCGCGTCACGATCTAAGGTAGATTTATTTGTACAAAGACCCTCTGATGGTTTGTTTTTGCTGGAAGCTGACTTGCAACGCGAAAAAAATTGGCTCAGGCGATTGGGCTATCAATTGTCTTATTCTTAAGCAAAAAGTTGCGTTAGTCTTGACTGGGCAGCACTCTGTCATGGATAAATTGTTTTAGAGATATGTCGTGGATAAACTTTATGCTGGATTAACCAAAATTCCACAATAACAATTTGTAAACTGGCGTGTTTCTGAATGAAAAAAATTGCAATAGTGATTGCTGACTTGGTGTTAGGAGGAGGGCAGCGTTCAGCGTTGAACCTCGCCAGCGCTCTGTCTAAAAATCATGATGTAACGGTCATCGTTTTTCAGGATAAATTTCGTCAATACAAAGTTCCTTGCAAACTCGTTAATCTTGATTGTCCCGACCAGAACACTACCTTTCGCAAGGCTATCAACGTTCTAAAGCGGACTTGGCGATTGAAGCGCAATTTCAACATTAATAAGTACGATCATATTTTCGGTTTCATGGAGTCTGCCAACTTTCCAACAGCTCTGGCATCCCCTGAAGCATTGTTATCAGTGCATTGTAATCCACATGAATTAAACAAATACGAATCGCTTCTATTACGATTAACCTATCCGCGTGCCAACCATATTATTGCTGTTTCAGAGGATGTTGCGACAATTCTGCGAAATGATTTTGATATCAAAAAGGTGACTCGTATTTATAATTTGGTCTCCTTTGACGACATTAAGCAGCAGGCAATAGAGAAATACGCGCACAAGCGTCCTTATATTGTTGCACTAGGGCGTTTAACTGAGGTAAAGCGTCTGGATTTGTTAATCGATGCTTATGCTAACTCCAAAATGCGCGATGAGTGCGACCTTTTGCTCGTTGGTGAAGGCGACATGAGGGAGTCGCTGGAGGAGCAAATTAAAGCACTTTCGCTTGAGGGTAAGGTTATCTTAACTGGTTCTCAGGAAAACCCCTTCAAGTATTTGAAAAGCGCAGAACTATTAGTGCTTTCCAGTAGAACTGAAGCTTTCCCGATGGTGTTGATAGAGTCACTGGTTTTATCCTGCCCGGTCATTGCCACGGATTGCCCAACAGGTCCTCGCGAAATTGTTATTGACAGAAAGAACGGTCTCCTCATCAAAAATGATGATGAAGCCGAGCTGACCAAAGCCTTGGATGAGCTCTATTTTGACAAAGAACTGTTAGCTGCCTGCCGTGAGTATGCGTTTGAATCAGTGCAGCATTTGTCCGACGAACGAGTGGTTAAGGAGTGGTTGGCACTAGGTGGCAATAAGCTTACAAAAAAACCAGCAGTTAAAACTACTGGTTAAGATGTTGCAAAAGGCTTACGCTAAGTCTGCGGCGATAGAGTCCCTGATATTTCCTGCGACTGGCGTTTCCTCAAAACTATAATTCTCGTGCTCAACCCCTGCGTTTACATTGGCTCCCTGCTTAGTCGCTGCGATCATCTCATTATCGAGTTCATAGCGCAGAAAATGAACGGCAGATGTTTTGGCGTCGGTCTCACGTTCCAAATCTTCATTAGCGATGGCATAGATTTTGTCAAAACCTTCTACCTGCAGCCAAGTTTTACGCTCAATACCAATTAATTGTGTGAGTGCTTCAGCACGTTCTGCCGGATCTTTGTATTCAACCATTAAGGTTACTTTCCAATTACTTCCACCTGGAATTAATGGGTTGTAAGCTTCCAGCTCTTCCTCAATACCTGCCGCCTCAAACACTTTCTCAGCACGCAAAACTTCTTGGATTTGATATTGCATTGTCAGCTTATCTTCAAAATACAGCGAAAGGTGTTCACCAAGTTGCAATCTGCGGTTTTTCTTGTGTGCCATGACTCTTTCACGAAAAGCATCTCGTTCAGCTGAATACTGTTCTAATGAAAGTAAGTCTTGTCGGGTAAGTAGCATTTGTTTCTCCTTGCTAAGACAGGCCGTAGGCCATGCGCAGCAATGTCATTGGGTGGTAAGGCACTGAATCGTCTTTTAGACCATTTTCAATTTGGTGTCCTGCCATTGGGCAGTCGCTGCTGTAGTATTTTGACTCTGCTTTTTGTACGCGGGTAACAATCGGCTTGCAAATTTTCATAGAAACCTCATGGTATTCCGACTTCACTGCGTAGGTGCCATCGTGACCAGAGCAGCGCTCTATGACATCTAACTTGGTATCCGGAATGAGTTCTAACAAATCACGTGTTTTAAGACCAATGTTTTGAACGCGCAAGTGGCAAGAGGCGTGATAACTGACTTTACCCAGGCTGTCTGAAAAATCAGTATTTAGCTTATCCTCTTTGTGACGAAGCATAAGGTACTCGAATGGATCGAAAATGTGTGCTTTCACTTTTTGCACGTCTTCATCCAACGGGAACATCAGTGGCAGCTCTTGCTTAAACATCAGTACGCAAGACGGTACTGGCGCCACGATGTCATAGCCCTGATCAATCATTTTCACCAGTTCAGGGATATTCACTTCTTTGGCTTTGGCGACCGCTTCAAGATCACCGAGCTCTAGCTTTGGCATTCCGCAACATTGTTCTTTATCAACTGTTACCAGAGGAATTTGATTATGCTCAAATACTTTGGCCATATCTTCAATGATGTGTGGCTCGTTGCGATTGGCGTAGCAAGTAACGAAAAGAGCAACTTGACCCTTGGTTCTGCCCACAGGCACTGCCTCATGCGCTGATTTGTGATTGGCAATACGCTTGCGGCCTGTACTGCTGTGGTATTTTGGAATAGTCGCATTGGGGTGAACTTGCAATACTTTTTCCAAGCCTTTTCGGGCTAAGCCATTTTCATTGACAGCGTTAACGATGGTCGATACCACAGGAATACCGGCCAGATTACCGACCGTATCGGTTGCCGAAAGAATCTTGTCACGGGTTTTTACTTCACCTTTCTTGAGCTTAATCGCCTTGGCACGCAGCATTAGGTGAGGGAAGTCTACATTCCACTCGTGTGGTGGAACATAGGGGCACTTGGTCATGTAGCAGAGGTCACAAAGGTAACATTGGTCTACAACCTTCATGTAATCTTTCTTATCCACTCCATCAACTTCAAAGGTTTCTGATTCATCGATCAAATCAAATAAGGTTGGAAAAGAGTTACACAAACTCACACAGCGCCGACAGCCGTGACAAATATCATAGACGCGCTCTAGTTCTTTGTTGAGCGAGTCTTCGTTGTAAAAGTCGTCGGATTTCCAGTCGAGTGGGTGACGTGTGGGTGCTTCTAAACTGCCTTCACGTGCCATGAAGTGTGCCTCGAATTTGGTTCTTAAATTATGAAAGTTAGATTCCCCTCAGCGATTAGCCAGAGGGGAATAGGTTCATTAATCACTTGCTGTGACTGGTAACCTTAAGCGTCCAGAGAGTCTAGCGCTTTTTGGAATCGGTTAGCGTGTGAACGCTCAGCTTTCGCCAAAGTTTCAAACCAATCAGCGATTTCGTCAAAACCTTCCTCACGTGCTTCTTTAGTCATGCCTGGATACATATCAGTGTACTCGTGAGTCTCACCAGCAATCGCTGTTGCAAGGTTCTCTGCCGTTCCACCAAAAGGCATGCCTGTAGCTGGATCACCACTGGCTTCTAGGTACTCAAGATGGCCGTGTGCGTGACCTGTCTCACCTTCCGCAGTTGAACGGAAAACAGTCGCAACATCGTTGTAGCCTTCAACGTCAGCTTTTGCTGCGAAGTAAAGGTAACGACGGTTTGCTTGTGACTCACCAGCAAATGCATCTTGTAGGTTCTTTTCGGTCTTACTTCCTTTGAGAGACATGGATTTTCTCCGTTATGTTGCTTATTAATGGACATGCCGAGTTTAGACGGCAAGACCGATACAATAGGTAAATATCAATGATCACGCAATAGATTAAATAGATCGTTTCATTCGGAAAAACTGAAAGCTAACGAAGTGTGCTTG